>CAMEZU010000218.1 GCA_945947925.1 uncultured Verrucomicrobiota bacterium | reverse complement strand
CGCGCCTATGCGTGGACGAGGATGTTGGAGGAACGATATTACAGCGACATTACGAGCTTTGCCAATGAGCTAGGCGTTGACCGTGCGCGTGTTGTGAAGACGCTACGCCTGGCGAATCTCTCGCCGCGAATCGTTCGTGCGGTCATCACGCATCAGCTTCCGGATGATTTCTCTTTGGAGAGGTTGTATTGGATCAAGTCAGATTCGTGGGCCGAACAGGAAAACGAGATCGGGCTGACACGTCGTTAATGAGATAACACCGTCGGAGAGACGGTAACAATTTGTTGAAGACCCACCGGGGGAATCCCCGGTGGGTTTTTTGTTGCACACCCACAAACCCCACACAAAGGAATCCTGCATGGCATTGCTGCAGATGGTTACCGTCGGGCGCGAAGCCCAGCCACCCCGCATCATGGTCTATGGTTCGGAGGGCGTCGGCAAGTCGACGTTCGCCGCGAACGCCCCGAAGACCGTGTTCATCCAGACCGAGGATGGCCTTTCCGAGATCGACTGCGCGAAGCTGCCGCTTGCGACCTCGTTCGACGAGGTCGTCCGCCAGCTCACGGCGATCCGTGACGAGGAGCACGAGTTCGGCACGCTGGCACTCGACTCGCTCGACTGGCTCGAGCGCCTCATCTGGGACCGCGTCTGCCAGGACTATGGCGTCAAGTGCATCGAGAAGGCCGACGGCGGCTACGGGAAGGGCTACACCCACGCGCTCACCTACTGGCGTCAGGTCGTCAGCCTCCTCGGCGAGATCCGTGCGAAGCGGAAGATGGCGATCGTCCTCTTGGCCCATGCCAAGGTCGAGCGCTTCGAGGATCCCGAGCATCCGGCCTACGACCGTTACACGCCGCGCCTCCACAAGGCGGCCTGCTCGCTCGTGTGCGAATGGGTCGACGCCGTCCTCTTCGCTGCGAAGCGGATGCGGATCGACTCGGCCACGGGCCGCGCGGCTCCCGTGGGCGCGGACGGCGGCGAGCGCGTCCTCCGCTCGAACGGCTCGCCCGCCTGCATCGCGAAGAACCGCTTCGGTCTTCCGAGCGAGTTCCCGCTCTCCTGGCCCGCGTTCATGGCGGGCCTTTCCGGCAACAAGTGACACACGAACAGAAAGGAAACATATCATGGCAGTTCTCAACTTCGACGCCACACAGATCGACACCTCCTCGCACGACCCCGTGCAGCCCGGCACCTACGAGGCCGTGATCACGGAATCGGAGACGCGTCCCTGCCGCAACGGACAGGGCCTCGGCATCAACCTCACCTTCGAGATCCTCTCCGAGAGCGCGAAGGGCCGCAAGGTGTGGAACTGGATCAACTACATGCACCCGAAGCAGGAGGCGCAGCGCATCGGCCAGGAGGAGCTCGCCCGCCTCTGCAAGGCGCTCGGCATCGCGCGTCTCGGAGACACCGTCGAGATGCACAACATCCCGCTCATGATCACCGTCGGCCTCGACAAGGACGACCCGACGCGCAATGTGATCAGGAAGGTCGCGCCGAAGGCCACCAACGCGGCTCCTGCGGCCTCCGTCCCGTCCGCCGCGCAGACGACCGCACCGGCCGCCGGGAGCGCACCGTGGGCGCGGTGAGCGCCTGTTCGTTCGACCTCCCCTGGCCGCCGAGCGTGAACCGCTACTACCGGCACGTGGGCCCGCGTGTGCTCTTGAGCCGCGAGGGCCGCAAGTACCGCATGATGACGGTCTCGCGCCTCGGCGGCCTCTACCCGAAGCTCGAGGGCTCTATCGGCCTTACCGCCGAGTGCTACCCGCCCGACCGCCGCCGTCGGGACCTCGACAATCTCCTCAAGTGCCTTCAGGATTCGCTCGTCCACGCGGGGCTCATGGGAGACGACTCGCAGATCAGGCTCCTTCACCTCGAGATGAAGGATCCGATACCGGAAGGACTCGTGCATGTACACCTTGAGACCCTACCAGCGGGAGGCGGTTGACGCCGTCTACCGGCATCTCCGCGAGAAGGACACGAACCCGTGCGTCGTCATCCCGACGGCGGGCGGGAAGTCGCTCTGTCTCGCGCAGGTAGCGAAGGACGCAGCCGAGGTCTGGCACGGGCGCGTCCTCATCCTTGCACACGTGAAGGAGCTCGTTGAGCAGAACGCGGCGAAGATCCGCTCGATCTGCCCGGAGCTCAAGGTGGGTGTCTATTCGGCGGGCCTCGACTCGCGGGACACGCGGGAGGACGTCGTCGTCGCGGGCATCCAGTCGGTCTATAACAAGGCGGACCTCTTCCGGCCCTTCGACCTCGTGATGGTGGACGAGTGCCACCTCATCCCGAACGACGGCGAGGGACGCTACCGCACCTTCCTCGCGGCGGAGCGGGAGATGAATCCGAACGTCCGTCTCATAGGCTGGACGGCGACACCGTACCGCACCGACGGCGGACTCATCTGCCGCCCGGAGAACCTCCTCAACGAGATCTGCTACGAGGTCGGGGTCAAGGACCTCATCGACCGAGGCTACATCTCGAAGATCACCTCGAAGGGCGGGAAGACGAAGCCCGACCTCTCGCACCTCCATATCCGCGCCGGCGAGTTCGTCGCCGAGGACGTCGAGAAGGCGATGGGCGACGAGCGGATCGTCCGCAGCGCCTGCCGCGAGATCGTCGAACGCACACGGGAGAGAAAGACATGCCTCATCTTCTGCACGTCGGTCGCCCACTGCAAGGCCGTCGCCAAGCTCGTCTCCGAGTTCTCGGGCGAGGAATGCGCGATCGTGACCGGGGAGACGCCTCCCGATGTCCGTTCGCGGACGATTGCCCGCTTGCGGGGCGAATGTGTCTCGAGCGACCTTTTCGATGGTGTCGCGCCGCCGCTCCGATATTGCTGCAACGTGGCGGTGATGACGACAGGGACCGACATCCCGAACATCGACACCGTCGCCTTGCTGCGGCCTACCGCGAGCGCTGGGCTCTTGGTTCAGATGATCGGGCGCGGCTTCCGTCTCTCCCCGAAGACGGGGAAGACCGAGTGCCTCGTCCTTGACTACGGGAAGAACCTGGAGCGCTTCGGTCCGATCGACATGATCGACGTCCGGGATCCGAAGCGCTCCTCGGAGTCGAAGCCGCTCGTGAAGGAATGCCCCGGGTGCCAGACGCTCGTGAGGCTTCCCGTCATGCGCTGCCCCGAATGCGGGTACGAGTTCCCCGCGAAGGAGAAGGAGAAGGAGAAGCGCGAGCACGAGGAGCGGGCCTCGTCGTTCGGGGTCATCTCGGGCGAGGTCACGGAGGAGGAGTGGGACGTCGAGTTCTCTGACGCCTGTGTCTGGGAGAAGCGCGGCGCTCCTCCGGGGACGCCGAGGACGGTGCGCGTCACCTACTGCCTCGCGCTCAACCATTCGGTCTCCGAGTGGCTCTGCCCCGAGCATACGGGCTACGCGCGGCGGAAGTTCGAGCGGTGGTGGCGCGAACATGCCGCCCCCGCATGCCCGATGCCGACAACTGCGGAGGAGGTGACGGAACACTTCTTCGCCGGGATGGTGCGGACCGTCAACCGCATCAAGGTGAGGCGCGTCGCCGGGCAGAAGTTCCCGGAGATCGTCGGTTACGAACTGGGAGATCTGAAAATCAATGAAGAGCATGAGGGAACGGATTCGGAACCGGATGATTATGACGATCTTCCGTTCTGACGAAAGGGGGCTGGAGGACGAATGGAAATGGATCGAATGGAAGCGGCGGGCGTTCCTGCGTCTTGCGCTCGGCGTGTGGCTGGCGCTCGTGATGCTCGTCATCGTGAAGCT
>CAMEZU010000217.1 GCA_945947925.1 uncultured Verrucomicrobiota bacterium | reverse complement strand
ACCGTCGACGCAAACGAACTTCGTCTCGCCGCCGACCGTGACGCGGCAGCCGCCGCACATGCCCGTGCCGTCGATCATGATCGTGTTGAGCGACACGACCGTCTTGACGTTGTAGGGCTTCGTGGTGAGCGCGCAGAACTTCATCATGATCGGCGGCCCGATCGCGATGACCTCGTCGACCGCGCCCGCCTCGCAGAGCTCCTTCAGGGGCTCCGTGACCAGGCCCTTGCGGCCCGAGCTGCCGTCGTCGGTCATGAGAATCAGCTTGTCGCCGGCGATCTTGCGCATCTCTTCCTCCATGACGAAGAGATCCTTGTTGCGCGCGCCCATGATGATCGTCACCTCGTTGCCGAGGGCCTTGAGGGCCTGGGCGATCGGGTGCATCGGCGCCACGCCGATGCCGCCACCGACGCACACGACGCGGCCGGGCTTCGTGCCGTTCGCGCCGCGGAGGTCCGTGGGACGGCCCAGCGGGCCGAGCAGGGCGGCGAGCTTGTCGCCCGCGTTCATCTTCGCGAGCTTCAGGGTGGTGGCGCCCACGGTCTGGAAGATGATCGTGATGGTGCCCTTCTCCTTGTCGGCGTCCGCGATCGTGAGCGGGATGCGCTCGCCGAGCTTCTCGTCGATCATGAGGATGATGAACTGGCCGGGCTTACGCTCGTTGGCGATGAGCGGGGCCTCAAGTTCCATCTGGAATACGTTGTCAGAAAGCTGACGCTTCGAGATAATGGTGTTCATGTGTGCAAATTATACCAAACGCACGGGAAGTTAGTCTTGCCTAAAATGAGCCACAAGGTGGACCTCCGCGGAGAGAGCCTTCGACGACGCCCCCCGCGCGCAACCCAAACGACAGGCTACTCCTTATTACAGAGCCGCCCGTTGTCGGCGAAGCTGTAGTGCGATTGTTCCGTGATGATGATGTGATCGACGAGTGCGATGCCCATCATTTTCCCCGCGCCGTAGAGCCCCCAGGTGAGATCGACGTCGCGCTTCGAGGGCAGCGAGCTGCCGGAGGGATGATTGTGGGCCACGACGATCGAATGCGCATTCCAGCGCACGGCGATCGAGAAGACGTCCCGAGGATGAATCCCCACTCCGTTTACCGTGCCGACCGCAATGAGCTGCGGCTCCGAAAGCGGTCGCCGCTTCGCGTCGAGCGGCAGCGCCCAGAATTTCTCCTGCCGTTCGCCGGCCGGCAGCATCCGGCGGAAGAGTCCGGCCGCGTCGGCAGACGACGCCACCGCCGAAACGTGGGTCTGCCGCGCGGCATACCCGCGCCGCGCCAGCTCAAACGCCGCGGTCAACTCCAGGATCTTGACCCGCCTGAGATCGAGAATCCTGCGCTCCGGACACCGCAGATTGTGCGTGGCGATTCCGCTTTTGAGCGTATTGAAGTCGGTTTTCACCAGCGCTTCGACGCCTCCGAAAGCGTCGATGAGTCGTCGAGAAAGCTCCATCACGTCGCAACCGGCGGTTCCGGTCTTGAGAATGACGGCCAGAAGTTCCGCGCCGCTGGCCACGGACGCCGTGCCGGCCTGCTCAATCCGCTCCCGCGGCTTCGACTCGACGGCTCTCGCCTTGAAATCATTCCCCATCTTCGCCTCCCGATTCCGCCGCCGCGAGATATCCGCCGTCGGTTTCCTCCTCGTCCGGCCGCACCGCCCAACCCGTCGTCGGCGCCTTGCGGACGACGTTCTCGCCGATGTCCTTCACACAGGCGCGGAAGACCCGCTCGTTGACGAAATTCCTGAACTCGGCATTGTCGAAATACTGCCGCATGAACTCCAGCTTCTCCTCGCCCATCGTCGCGACGATATTCTGAATGATGTCGTTGAACTGGATCTGCGCCACCTGACTGTCGCCGTTTCTGACCGCATGGACGAAACTGTCGTCCTGCGCCATGCGTCTGGGCAGCTCCTGAATCTGCCGACGCACCTCGTCTTCGTCCTTCCAGTCGATGCCGCCAAAGGTCGCGTTGAAGTCTTCGATGATGCGCGAAAGCGAATCGAACTCGACTTCGGGAATTCCGCCCCCGGAACCGACCGGAATCGGCGAAACGGTCGCGTTGACGTTCTCCAGCGTGAGGTCACGCTCTTCCAGTTTCTGGATGCGGTACTTGTCAAAGTCGATCGTCTCCAAGAGACCGGCGGTGAAATCCTCGCGCTTCAACTTCGGCAGCTTTTTCACGAGAAGCGAATAGAAGAGATACTGCTTCTCCCAGTCCGCGCTCTCGAACGGCATGATGGCCGCAAAGAACGGATAGATGCGGCAGAAGTTCTTCATCGCGCTCTTGGCGCGGACCTGCTCCTCCTCGTTGAGTTCCTCCCTGAATCGGACGACGACGGCATCGAGGATCGCATCGATCTTCGGCCGGTCCTCGTCCTTGCCGGAAAGCCGCAGCTCGACGACCTGCTGTTTGTCCGCGTCCGTATAGAACGGCTGGCGCTCGACCGTTTCGATGAGGTCGTTCAACTTGTTGACGTCGCTTTCTCCTGCCAAAATCGTCGTCTTGTAGTAGCGCTGAAACGCCGCGCGGATGTCCTCGGGGTCGTTCGCAAAGTCCAGCACGAAGGTGTCGAACTTCTTCGGATGCGCCCGATTGAGCCGCGAGAGCGTCTGCACCGCCTTGAGGTCGGAAAGGACCTTGTCCACGTACATGGTGTGGAGCAGCGGCTGGTCGTAGCCGGTCTGGAACTTATCCGCGACAATCAGGAGACGGTACGGCTCCTCCTCGATCTTGTCCTCGATCGCCGAGGACGGAAATCCGTTCAGCGACGATTCGGTCACGACATGCCCGTCGATCTCCTTGTCCGTAAAGGCGACGATCGCCTTGAACGTCCCGCCCTGCTCCTCCAGCAACCTGGAGATGTGCTGATGGAAGTCGATCGCCCGCTCGATGGACGAGGTGACGACCATCGCCCGGGCCCTGCCGCCGATTTTCCTGAACACTTTCGTGCAGAAGTGGTCGACGATGATGCGGCTCTTCGCTTCAATCGTCTCCGGCTGGCGCTCCACGTAGGCGCGGATTCGCTTCGGGGCCTTGTCCTTGTCAAACTGCGGATCGTCCTCGACCTTCTTGACGACCTCGTAATACGACTGGTAGGGCGTGTAGTTGCGGACGACGTCGAGAATGAACTTTTCCTCGATCGCCTGTTTCATCGTATACTCGTGGAACGGCGCGTAAGCCAGCCCCTCCGCCGTCGCCCGCTCCTCGCCGAACATCTCCAGCGTCTTGTTCTTCGGCGTCGCGGTGAAGGCGTAGTAGTTCGCGTTCTTCGCGAGCTTGCGGCCCTTGATGATACGATGGATCTTGTCCTCCGTGTCTTCAGGCTCGCCATCCTCGTTCAACGTCTGCGCATTGCCCGAAACGCTTGCCGCCAGACTGGAGGCCATTTCACCGTTCTGGCTCGAATGCGCCTCGTCGATCACAATGGCGAAGTTCTTGTTTTTGAGCGACGATCCGATTTCGTCGAGGATGAACGAGAACTTGTGAATCGTCGACACGATGATCTTCTTGCCGCCCTGCAGCAGCTCACGCAGGGTATTGGCGCGATCGGCCCAGCCGACGAGGTTCTTGAGCTTCGCAAAGGCGTTGATGTTGTCGCGAATCTGCTTGTCGAGATTGACTCTGTCGGTGACGACGATGATGGAGTCGAACTTGGCCGTCGTGTCCGGCTTCTGCAAAAGGACCAGCTGATACGCAAGCCACGTGATCGTATTCGACTTGCCCGACCCGGCCGAGTGCTGGATCAGGAA
>CAMEZU010000216.1 GCA_945947925.1 uncultured Verrucomicrobiota bacterium | reverse complement strand
GAGTCTCTTCCGCCTGCTGGGGCTGCCGCCGGATTACATCGAAGAACAGTGGATTACGGAGGACTTGAAATGAAGAAAATCGTCATCGGCGTCGTGGTGCTGGCCTTGGGGATCGGCGCGTACTTCCTCTTCTTCAGGAGCGGACCGGCTGCGAAGGGTCCGTCCTACCGCACGGCGACGGTCGTGCGGGCGGACATCGTGAGCTCGGTGTCCGCGACGGGCAAGGTGACGCCGCGGAACACGGCGAGCGGGATCCCGGTGGGCGCGCAGGTGAACGGCAAGCTGATCAAGCTGTACGTGGACTACAACTCGGTGGTGACGAACGGACAGCTCGTCGCGCAGATCGATCCGCTCGTCTACCAGGCGACGCTGGACAGCGCGGAGGCGCAGCTCAAGGTGAACGAGGCGAACGTGGAGGTGCGCGCGGCGGCGCTGCGGGCGAGCGAGGCGGAGCTGGCGCTTGCGCAGAAGACGTACGACCGCAAGAAGGCGCTGTCGGAGAAGAAGATGGCGCCGGTCGCGGACCTCGACAGCGCGGAGGAGGCGCTGGCGCGGGCGAAGTCGTCCGTCGACCAGGCGAAGGCGAACCTCCGGAGCGCGGAGGCGTCCGTGGCGCAGTCCAAGGCATCCGTCGACAAGGCGCGGGCGGACCGCAAGTACTGCGACATCGTCTCGCCGGTGGACGGAATCGTGATCGACCGCAAGGTGGAGGAGGGCGAGACGGTGGTCTCGTCGATGAACGCGGTGCCGGTCCTGTCCATCGCGGAGGACCTGGACGTTATCTGGATCACGGCGGACATTCCGGAGGCGGACGTGGGGAGCGTCCGGGTCGGCCAGGCGGTCACGTTCACGGTGGACGCGTACAAGGAGAACGGGAGCCTCAGGACGTTCACGGGCAAGGTGAGGCAGGTCCGTAAGGCGTCGTCCGTGACGAACAACGTGGTGACGTTCCCGGTGATCATCGAGGCGGAGAACCCGGACCAGCTTCTCTTCCCGGGGATGACGGCGACGCTGTCGATCGAGACGGCGCGGGCGACGAACGTGGTGACGGTGCCGGCGGCGGCGCTGCGGTTCGTGCCGCAGGGCGAGGTGTCTGCGGGCGGGGCGGCGATCTGGCTCGTGAAGGAAGACGGCGGACTCGAGTCCGTCGCGGTCATCCCGGGCACGACGGACGACGCGCTCCTGGAGGTGTGCGGTCCGGAGGCGGCGGCGCTCGAGGGACGCGAGGTCGTGCTGGGCTACGAGGTGGCGCAGGCGGGTCCGGACGGCAAGCCGAACAATCCGTTCATGCCGAAGTTCCCGAAGAAGAACAAGGGCAAGGCGCCGGCGGAGAAGAAATGAGCCATCTGATCGAGATCCGGGACATGTACAAGATCTACGCGATCGGCGGGGAGCCGGTGCACGCGCTGGACGGGGTGTCCCTTTCCGTCGACGAGGGCGAGTTCGTCGCCATCATGGGCTCATCGGGGTCGGGCAAGTCGACGATGCTCAACATCCTCGGCTGCCTGGACGTGCCGACGAAGGGGTCGTATCTCCTGGACGGGACGGAGGTCGCGGCGCGGACGCGGACGGAGCTTGCGCAGATCCGCAACCGGAAGCTCGGCTTCGTCTTCCAGAACTTCAACCTGCTGCCGCGCACGAGCGCGCTCGAGAACGTGGAATTGCCCGACCTCTACATGGGGCGGCTCGGACGCCGGGCGCGGCGCGAGCGGGCGATGGAGCTTTTGGCGCGCGTGGGGCTGAAGGGGCGCGAAGACCACACGCCCGCGCAGCTGTCAGGCGGCCAGCAGCAGCGCGTCGCGATCGCGCGCGCGCTCATGAACAATCCGCCAGTCGTCTTCGCGGACGAGCCGACGGGCAACCTCGACACGAAGAGCTCGATCGAGATCATGAACCTCTTCACGGAGCTTTCGCGCGAGGGCATCACGATCGTGATGGTGACGCACGAGGACGACATTGCGGCGTACGCGACGCGGCACGTGGTGATGCGTGACGGCAAGGTGATGCGGGACGACGGGGGCGAGGGCGGACGCAAGACGCAGGAAGAGGTGGCGCGGCTCGTGAAGGAGGCACTCGCATGAACTTCTTCACGGTCTTCAGGGTGTCGCTTCACGCGCTCGGGCGCAACCCGGTGCGCTCCTTCCTCAGCTGTCTCGGCATTGGCATCGGCATCGTGGCGGTCATCCTCGCGATGGCGATCGGCCAGGGCGCGAAGACGATGATGGTGAAGGAAATCTCGTCCATGGGCGATAACCTCATGATGGTCTTCCCGGAGAACCGCAAGGCGGGTCCGGTCTCGTCCGGCATGGGCCAGGGCCAGACGCTGACGGCAGAGGACGCGGAGGCGATCAAGCGGGAGCTGCCGCATCTCGTGAAGGGGGTGAGTCCCTCGGTGCGGACGCAGGCGCAGGTGATGTACGCGGCGAACAACTGGTCCACGAGCGTGCAGGGCGTGTCGACGGACGTGACGATGATCAGCAACTGGACGGTGACGGAAGGCAGTTTCTTCTCCGTGGCGGAGGAGCAGGCCTGCGCGCGCGTCTGCGTGATCGGCACGACCGTGCGGGCGAACCTCTTCGGCACGTCGAATCCGATCGGCAAGATTGTCCGCATCAAGAACATGACGTTCAAGGTGATCGGCGTCCTGGGCTCGAAGGGCGCGAACAACTGGGGACAGGACCAGGACGACTGCATCATGGCGCCGTACACGTCGGTGCAGCGGTACCTACAGCGGTCGAAGTTCAACAACATCAACATGATGAACATCTCGCTGTGGACGATGGACGAGCTCCCCGAGGCGAAGCGGGAGATCGGCGCGCTCCTGCGGCAGCGGCATCATCTCGCGGACACGCAGGACGACGACTTCGAGACGCGCGACACGACGGAGATCATGAACACGATCGGGTCCGTCACGGGCATCGTCGGCACGCTTCTCGTGGTCTTTTCGGTGATCACGCTCGTCGTGGGCGGCATCGGCATCATGAACATCATGCTCGTGTCCGTGACCGAGCGCATCAAGGAGATCGGCCTCCGGATGTCCATCGGCGCGACGCCGCGGACGATTCTCACACAGTTCGTCCTCGAGGCGATCGTCCTTTCAACGGTGGGCGGCGCGGCGGGCGTCCTGCTCGGCGTCATCGCCTCCTATGCGGTCGGCGCGGCTGCGGGATGGCCGATCCTGGTGGAGCTCTCGAGCGCGGTGTACGCCTTCGTGATCTCGACGTTCGTCGGTCTCTTCTTCGGCTTCTATCCCGCCTACCGCGCCTCGAAGCTGAATCCGATCGACTGCCTCCGCTACGAGTGACGGCGGCGAAGGGCGGCGAGCCAGTCGGCCGTGCGGGTCGCTCCCTAAAGCCGGCGCGACTCAATGCGCGGTTCGAAAAGGGCCCAATGTCATCCTTAAGGGATGGTCGAACTACTTCAATGGCGGATATCCCAACCCCCGCTACTTGCGGGTGAACGATTACGTGAGAAAACGGCTCATCATCCTCTCAAAGCATACAAGCCAACGGAGGTACAAGCTGAAATACGCGCAGTCGTATTACTACGAGTGGAAGGCAATGGGACTGTATGAGATGAGGAAAAGGCGCGCACAGTGACAATGTTAGTTCCACATGGAAAGCCGTATGCGGGAAAACTGCACGTACGGTTTGACGAGGGGGCGGACGTACCCGACGAGGGGCGTTCCGCTCTACTCTACTAGTATTGACATAGTAATCGGTTTTGTGATACACTGCTCGACATGCGGAAGACGAGGTT
>CAMEZU010000215.1 GCA_945947925.1 uncultured Verrucomicrobiota bacterium | reverse complement strand
GGGCCTCGGTCGAGTAGGTGTCGGGGTGCGGCGGCGGGGAGGTGAGGGTCGTCCCGGGACGCGCATGGCGGAGCTTCGCGACGAACGCGTTGACCTTGTGCGCGGGAAGCTGTCCGCCCTCGCCGGGCTTGGCGCCCTGGGCGAGTTTGATCTGGAGGTCCTTGGCGGCGCGGAGGTACTCGATCGTGACGCCGAAGCGTCCGGAGGCGACCTGCTTGATGCCGCAGTTGGCGTCGCTCGTGAAGCGTTCGGAGTTCTCGCCGCCTTCGCCGCAGTTCGACATCGAGCCGATCGAGTTGAAGGCGCGGGCAATCGTCGCATGGGCTTCGGCGGAGAGGGAGCCGAGGGACATGGCGCCGCCGACGAAGTGCTTCATGATCGATTCGACGGGCTCGACCTCGTCAAGCGCGACCGGGGTCTGGGGCTTGAAGCGGAAGAGTCCGCGAAGGGTGCAGCTGCGCTTTGTCTGGTCGTTGATCGCCGCGGAGTAGCTCTTGAACTTCTGGTAGTCTCCGCCCTGGACGGCGAGACGGAAGTCGGTGAGCGTCTGCGGGGTCCAAAGGTGCTCCTCGCCGTCCTTGCGGTACTTGTAGAGACCGCCCGCGGGAAGCTGGTTCGGCGGACACGCGGCCGAGGGCGTGACGATGGCGCGTTCCTCGAGCTCCTTGAAACCGAGGCCCCCGACGCGGCTCTGGGTGCCGGGAAAGCACTTCGCGACGACTTCCGGGGCGAGGCCGACGGCCTCGAACATCTGGGCCGCGCGGTAGCTGCGGAGGGTCGAGATGCCCATCTTGGACATGATCTTGAGGATACCCTTGTCCACGGCCTTGATGTAGTTCGAGGCGGCGGTGACGGCGTCCTTCGGGAAGAGGGCGCTGACGGACTCGAGGGCGAGGTACGGGTTCACCGCGGTCGCGCCGAAGCCGAGGAGGACGGCGTAGTGGTGGACCTCGCGGACTTCGCCCGTCTGGACGATGAGGCCGACCGACGGACGCAGTCCTGTGGCGACGAGTGCGCGGTTGACGGCGGCCGTGGCGAGCAGCGACGGGATCGCCGGCTGGTGGGCGAGGTTGAGCTCGGGACGGTCCGAGAGGACGATCAGACGTGCACCGCTGCCGACCGAGGAGACGGCCTGGCTGGCGAGCTCCTCGAGCGCGACCTCGAGGTCGCCGTCGAAGAACATCGGAAGGACCTTCACGGGGAAGCTGCTGTTGCCGGCGGTCTCGAGGCGGGCGAGTTCGTCGTCCGTCAGCACCGGGCGGCGCAGCTTGATGAGGCGGGCGTGCTCGGGTGTCTCGTCGAGGATGTTCGGCACGTTGCCGATATAGGTCATCAGCGACATGACGAGCTCTTCGCGGATCGGGTCGATCGGCGGGTTGGTGACCTGCGCGAAGACCTGGTGGAAGTAGTCGAAGAGCGTGCGCGGCTTCTGGGAGAGGCACGCGAGCGCGGCGTCGTTGCCCATCGAGCCAACGGGCTCCTTGCCGTCCTTAGCCATCGGGGCGAGGATCATCTCGAGGTCCTCGTTCGTGTATCCGAACGCCTTCTGGCGGTCGACGAGGTCGCCGGAGACGGCGGAGGGGACGATTTCGGTGAAGAGACCCTGGATGGAGATGCGGTTCTCCTCGACCCAGCGGCGGTAGGGCTTCCGGCGCGCGTAGCGGGTCTTGATCTCGGCGTCCTCGAGGAGGCGGTGCTGCGGGAGGTCGAGGTAGACCATCGAGCCCGGCTTGAGGCGGCCGTGGCGGAGAACGTCCGCCGGCGGCACGTCGATGACACCCGTCTCGGAGGCGAGAATGAAGAGGTTGTCCTTGGTGAGCGTCCAGCGGGCGGGCCTGAGGCCGTTCCGGTCGAGAGCCGCGCCGGCGCTGATGCCGTCCGTGAAGGCGACGGCGGCGGGACCGTCCCACGGTTCCATGAGCGCGGAGTGGTATTCGTAGAAGCCGCGCACGTCGTGGCCCATGTGGTACTTCTGTCCCCACGCCTGCGGCATCAGCATGAGCATCGCGTGCGGGGCTTCGCGTCCCGCGGCGACGAGGAGCTCGAACATGTTGTCCAGGGAGGCGGAGTCGGACTGTCCCTCGCGGACGAGCGGGAGGAGCTTCTTGATGTCCGCGCCGAACGCCGGGGAGGCGAGCGCGCTCTCGCGGGCCTTCAGGGCGTTGAGGTTGCCCTTGAGGGTGTTGATCTCGCCGTTGTGGGCGAGCATGCGGAAGGGGTGTGCGAGGTCCCAGGTCGGGAAGGTGTTCGTCGAGTAGCGCTGGTGGACGAGCGCGATCACGGACGTGAAGTCGGCGTCGGCGAGGTCGGGGTAGAACTTCTCGACCTGCGGAGCGAGGAGGAGTCCCTTATAGACAATCGTGCGCGAGGAGAGCGAGCAGATGTAGCCGCCCTTGAGCGCCTTCTCCATCTCGCGGCGGGCGACGAAGAGCTTGCGCTCGTCGCCACAGGCGAGGAAGAGCTGGCGGATGACGGGCATCGTCTCGCGGGCGACGGTGCCGATGGCGGCGGGGTTTGTGGGAACGTCGCGCCAGCAGAGGACGCTGATGCCGTTCGCGGCGGCGACGGATTCGAGGGTCGTCTCCTCGCCGACCGCGCCGAAGATCATCGCGATTGCGTAGTCGCCCTTGGCGGGGAGGTTCTTCACCGTCTTGCGGAAGAAGGCGTCCGGAATCTGTAGGAGAAGGCCCGCGCCGTCGCCCGTCTCCGGGTCGTTGCCCGTCGCGCCGCGGTGCATCAGCCGCTTGAGGACGGTGAGGCCCCCCACGACGACGTCACGGGAGGCCACATTGTTCATATTCGCCACGAGGCCGACGCCGCAAGCATCGTGCTCGAAGGCGCGGTCATAGAGTCCCTGCTGGTTCTGCTGTCGATCGTTCATAGTCATCATTCCTTCGGCGGAGCAATAGCAAAAGCCGTGCCAAAGGGGGAAAGGAGCGTTCTGGGGGCAGATCTTTACATGGGATGTAATGTGTTTGACACGGGTGTGACAGGATGTGTTCCGCTCGTCCGGGCGGCGGGGACGCCACCCCGACGGCTGTCATTTTCTGTCCCGACGTCCGTATCATGAATGAAAGCATCACATCTACCTCACTAATTTTGATAAACTATAGTGCCATGAGCGAGATGACGTCGTTAGCCAAGATGATTTTGACGCGCGCGGGAATCTATTCCGACGAGCAGATTGCGCGCATTGCCGCGAACCGGGCCGAGAATCCCGAGATGGGGCTGGCGGAGGCGGTCCGCAAGTTCGGCGGCGCGAAGGAGCTCGACTTCCTGGCGGCGGTTGGCAAGGTTCTCGGCCTGGAGGTCGTCGACCTGGAGAAGCACCAGCCGAATCCGGACGCGCTGACGAAGCTGCCGGCGAGTGCGGTCTACCAGTACAACGTGCTACCGTTCCGGTACGACGGGTCGGCGATGACGGTCGTCTCGTCCGATCCATTCGACACGGCGGCGGCGGACGGTCTCCGGCTCATCCTCGGCTGTCCCGTCAAGACGGTGCTGGCGCCGATCGAAGAGGTCGAGAAGGCGGTCAAGAAGTATTACGGCGTCGGCGCGGATGCGATCGAGAAGATGATCGAGGACGGTCGTTATTCGGTTGATGACGACATCGGCGCGATGACGAAGATCGACGTCAACGAGATGGGCGAGGAGGCGTCGATCGTCCGTTTCGTGAACCAGATCATCGCAGAGGCGGACCGCCAGGGTGCGACGGACATTCACATCGAGCCGCAGGAGACGGAGCTGCGCATCCGCTACCGCATCGACGGCATGC
>CAMEZU010000214.1 GCA_945947925.1 uncultured Verrucomicrobiota bacterium | reverse complement strand
CCGCCGCGGCGTGAAGGCGCGCACGACGCGCAACGAGGGACGCGTCGCCGCGCTCCTGGAGCTCCGCAAGGAGTTCGCCGCCCGCCGCACCCAGGCGGGTACCGCGACGATGCGCCTCGACACGGCCGCGCCGGGCGGCGTCCGGGTTCTGAAGATCGAGGATCTGGGCTTTGCGTATGGCGAGCGACAGGAGACGCGAGACGCGACGTCAGGTCTCACGTCCCACGTCTCACGTCCTCTCTTTTCTCACTTCACGGCGGACATCCTGCGCGGCGAACGCGTGGGCATCCTCGGCCGGAACGGCGCGGGCAAGACGACGCTGCTCAAGCTCCTCACGGGAAAGCTCCAGCCGACGACCGGCTCGGTGACGCTCGGCACGAACGTCGAGCTCGCGTTCTTCGACCAGCTCCGCAGCGAGATGAAGCCGGAACTCACCGTCGCCGAGAACATCGCGAGCGACCGTGACGAGGTGATCGTCGGCGGCGTGAAGAAGCACGTCTTCTCGTACCTCGCGGACTTCCTCTTCTCGTCGGACCGCGCGCGCACGCCCGTGAAGGCGCTCTCGGGCGGCGAACGCGCGCGCCTCATGCTCGCGAAGCTCTTCCTCAAGCCCGCGAACCTCCTCGTCATGGACGAGCCGACGAACGACCTTGACATCGAGACGCTCGAGCTCCTCGAGGAGCAGCTCCTCGCGTACAAGGGGACGCTCCTCCTCGTCTCGCACGACCGCGAGTTCCTGGACAACGTCGTCACCTCGACCCTGGTGCTTGAAGGCGACGGCGAGGTGCGGTCCTACCCCGGCGGCTACGAGGACTACCTCCGCCAGCGCCCGAAGGAGCGGCGCGCGGTGGCGGAGACGGCCGCGCCGGCCATCCAAACATCCAGGAATCCAAACGCCCAAACACCCAAGAAGCTCTCCTACAAGGAGCAGCGCGAGTTTGACGCGCTGCCCGAGCGGATCGCGGCGCTCGAGGCGAAGATCGCGGAGATCAACGCGCTCGACCCGGCGAAGGACTACGCGCGCTTCGCGGAGATCCCGACGCTGCAGGCGGAGCTGGACGACTGCGAGACGCGCTGGCTCGAGCTGAGCGAACGCGCGTAGGCGCGGTGCGGAATTGTGGTATAATACGCGCTTCAACGTATCGGGGACGGCGACCGGGAAGTCCTGTGAAAACCAGGCGCTGTCGCGCAACCGTCAGAGTCGGAACACGAGTCGCCCCCTTCAACCGCAAGTACCCTCGCATGAGGGGGAAAGTCAGGAACAATGAACGCAATGAAGCTTGCGGCGGCTTGTGCCGCCGTCACGGGATCGGCGCTGGGTGCCGACACCGCCGAAACGAATGCCGTCGAGAAGGTCGACCTTCCGCCGGTCGTCATCGAGGCCTCGCGCCTCGGCCAGTCCGCGATGGACCTGCCCGCCCGCGTGCAGGTGATTTCGCGCGAGGAGATTCTCGCCAGCGGCGCGGCGAACGTCGTCGACGTCCTGGAGAAGAAGGGGACGGGCCTGAACGTGATCCGCACCGGCGCCGGCAACCCCGCCCTCGCCCAGGTCGCGGCGGGCGGCTACGGCGAGAACGGCTTCGGCCGCCTGCTCGTGGCCGTGGACGGACAGCGCCTCAACTTCGCGGACATGTCCGCGCCGCTTCTGTCGAGCATCGACCTCGGGTCCGTCAGCCGCATCGAGATCCTGCACGGACCGCAGTCCGTCCTCCACGGCGACGCCGCCTCGGCGGGCCTTGTCAACGTCGTCACCGAGCCCGCGGACTACGAGGCGCACGGACGCCTCTCCGTCCATGGCGGCAGCTGGGACACCTTCGGCGCCAACGCCTCCTACCGCGGCGGCGACGAGGACGCCGGCGTCAAGTACTGGGCGAACGGCGGCTGGGAGCATTCCGACGGCTACCGCGCGAACAACGGCTGGCAGACGGCGAACGCGAACGGAGGATTCCGCAAGGACTGGGAGAACGGATCCTACCTGCGCGTGACGGCGTTCGAGAATCTCGCGGAGTACGACCTGCCCGGCTACCTTCCCGCGGCGGACTGGAAGCACCACCGCACGCGCACCAACACGGAACGCGACTGGTACCGGCGCGCGACGGGCGGCTTCACCGCGACGGGCGAGGCCGTCCTGAACGAGGAGAACCGCCTGAAGCTCGACCTCGCGTTCTCGCGCAGCAAGATGAAGAGCCGCAGCTTCTCCTTCGGCAGCTACACGGACTACGATCCGAACAACTTCTGGGCTCCGAAACGCGTCGACTGGTCCGACGACTACCGGCTCTTCTACGACCTCTACTCCTACGAGCTCACGCCGCAGTGGATCAACACGACGGCGCTCGCGGGACTCGACAACGAGCTCATCCTCGGCACGACCTACCGCTACGACCGCCTGCACGGAAGCTCCCACGACCGCGGCGTCTACGTCCCCGACTTCTGGGGCTCGACGAAGCTGACGAAGACGAACTTCGAGTACAACCGCCAGTCGATGGCGTTCTTCGCGCAGGACACGCTCCACCTGACGGACTGGCTCGCCGTGGAGGCGGGCGGACGCTACCAGCGGAACTGGAACGAGAACACGGCGCTCGTCTCGCCGCGTCGCGTCACCGACGTCTACGCCGCCGACGCGGGACTCCTCCTGACGCCGGTCGAGGACCTCAAGGCCTACGTGAAGTTCGGCCGCTTCTTCCGCAATCCGTTCCTGGACGAGAATCCGTACAAGAACTACCTCGCGCAGAAGGTGCTCGCGCCCGAGACGGGCTGGCGCGTCGATGTCGGCGCGGACTACGCGTTCCTCGACGACTTCAGCGTCTTCGCCAACGCCTTCGTCGCCAAGACGAAGCACGAGATCCTCTACGACAAGTTCTTCTGGGGCACGAATGTGAACGCGCCGTGCGACGTGATGCGCGAGGGCTTCACCCTCGGCGGCAGCTGGGAGAAGGACAAGGTCGCGGGCGCAAGCCTCGCCTACACCTACGTGAACGCGGCGTTCGACGGCGGCGTCTACGACGGCAAGGACGTCCCGATGTCCCCCGAGTCGACCCTGACGGCCAGCGTCCGCGTGTGGCTCTGGGACGAGTGCTTCGTCTTCGGCGGCTACCGCTTCCTCTCCACGCGCCGCGCCTACTCCGACTTCCGCAACGAAGGCGACCGCCTCGCCGCGACGGGCGTCTTCCACCTCGGCGCGCAGTACGCCCCGACCTGGGAGTGGCTCGACGGCTTCACGTTCGGCTTCACGGTCGACAACCTCTTCGACCGCCACTACGCGGACAGCGCGACGCGCTCGCAGAGCGGCTACGAGGTCTACTATCCTGCCGCCGGCCGCAGCTACATGTTCACGGTGAGCTACGCGTTCTGACGTCCGTCGGGGCGACGTCCTCGCCCCTTCGGCATACGCGCCTCCCCTCCGGGATTGTGCTATAATACTCGCATTATGGAAACGAAGACTAGTCAGTTCAAGGCCGAGATCGCGGAAATGCTCGATCTCGTCGTCAACTCGCTTTACTCGAAGAAAGAGATCTTTCTCCGCGAACTCATCTCCAACGCCTCCGACGCGATCGACCGCGCGAAGTACCTCGGGCTCACCGAAAAGGAGCTCGTCGCGGACAATCCCGTGTGGGGAATCGAAATCGCCGTGGACAAGGCGGCGAAGACGCTGACCATCACGGACAACGGCATCGGCATGGACGCCGAGGACCTGGAGAAGAACCTCGGCACGATCGCGAGCTCGGGGACGAAGGCGTTTCGCCAGGCCCTGAAGGAGAAGGGCGGCGAGGCGCTGCCCGAGCTGATCGGCCAGTTCGGCGTCGGCTTCTACGCGGCGTTCATGGTGGC
>CAMEZU010000213.1 GCA_945947925.1 uncultured Verrucomicrobiota bacterium | reverse complement strand
AAGGAAAGGCTTGAAGAATCGCATCATGCCCCCATCCTAGCACAACGCGCGCGCGTCACTCCACAAGAAGCCGCCGAACATTGCCAAATCGTCATCTTGGAGCAAGGTTGCGTGCCTTCCCGAGACAGCGGATGGCAAAATGTGATATCATATTCCTTCGGACAATTTCAGAACAAGGAGAAATACACAATGCAGATTCATCAGCTGGCGCTTTCCGTGACGATCAACGAGCTTCGCGACGGGCTTCGGGCCGGGTTGGAGAAGGCGAAGGCTTCGGGACAGGGGGCGGGACAGCTTGACGGCTTCACCGATCCGGACGTGAAGGTCAAGGACGGTGCGCTTGTCTTTTCCGTGAAGAAGAAAATGGGCTTCATCCCCGTGTCGCTGTCCGCCTCGGTGACGCCGAAGGCGCTGACCGACGGGCAGGGGATTTCGCTCACGCTCAACAAGGTCAACGCGGCCGGCATCCTCGGCGGCGCGACGGCGGCGGGCGCGCTCATGCAGCAGCTCGCGGCGGCGGTGGCGGGCCGTCCGGGGCTTTCGGTCGTCGGCAACGACCTCGTCATCACCAAGGATGCCCTCGCGGCGCTTCCCAACTTCGCGATTACGGGCGCGATCAAGGCGCTCGACGTTTTTTCGGACCAGATCGCCCTGACGATCGGCTGAGTGAAAGCGGCATCAAGCGGTCCCTTTTGATATAATATTTCCATATGTTCAATACGGTAGAAGAGTGTCTGGAGGCGCTGCGGAACGGCGAGATCATTCTCGTCACGGACGATGCCGACCGGGAGAACGAGGGCGACTGCATCTGCGCGGCGGAATTCGCGACGCGCGAGAACGTCAATTTCATGGCGAGCCACGCGAAGGGCCTCATCTGCATGCCGATGAGCGCCGCGTGGTGCGAGCGGCTGGATCTGCCGCAGATGGTCGTTCAGAACACGGACAACCACCAGACGGCTTTCACGGTCTCGATTGACGGCGTCGACACGACGACGGGCATTTCCGCGGCGGAGCGTTCGATGACGGCGCTCGCGTGCGTGAAGGAGGGCGCGAAGCCGTCCGACTTCCGCCGTCCCGGCCACATGTTCCCGCTGCGGGCGCGCGAAGGCGGCGTTCTCAAGCGCGCGGGCCACACCGAGGCGACGGTGGACCTCTGTCGGCTCGCGGGCCTCAAGGAAGTTGGCCTCTGCTGCGAGATCATGAAGGACGACGGGACCATGGCGCGCATGGACGATGTCGAGACCTTTGCGGCGAAGCACGGACTCAAGATGACGACGATTGCGGACCTCATCGCCTACCGGCGCAAGAACGACAAGCTCGTCGAGTTCGTCGAGGAGGTGAACCTGCCGACCGACCACGGCGACTTCAAGCTCCGCATGTACAGGAGCCGCGTGAGCGGACTCGAGCACCTAGCGCTCATCAAGGGCGACGTCGGGGACGGGAAGCCGGTCCTGGTGCGCGTCCACTCCGAGTGCTTCACGGGCGACGTCCTCGGGTCCGAGCGCTGCGACTGCGGTCCCCAGCTGCACACGGCGATGGAGATGATTGAGAAGGAAGGCCGCGGCGCGGTCCTCTACATGCGCCAGGAAGGGCGCGGCATCGGCCTCGCGAACAAGCTGCACGCCTACAAGAAGCAGGAGCAGGGCATGGACACGGTCGAGGCGAACGTCGCGCTCGGCTTCGCGCCGGACCTCCGCGACTACGGCGAGGGCGCGCAGATGCTCGTCGACCTCGGCATCCACCAGCTGCGCCTGATGACGAACAACCCGTGTAAGATCGCGGGCCTCGAGGGGTACGGACTCGAAATCGCCGAGCGCGTGCCGATCGTCATCCCGGCGAACTGCCATGACAAGCGCTACCTTGACACCAAGCGCGAAAAAATGGGACACATCTTTTAATTTCTGCTATAATTACCGTATGAAGATTGCTGTTATCGGAGACGGCGGCTGGGGAACCGCCAACGCGATGTTGCTCTGCGGCTACGGTCACGACGTGACCGTGTGGGGCGCTTTCCCGGATTACATTGAGGAGCAGAAGCGCACGCGCCGCAATGAGAAGTTCCTGAAGGGCGTGGTGCTGCCGGCGTCGCTTCAGCTGACGGCGGATCGGGCGGAGGCGGTGAAGGAGGCGGATGTTGTCGTCCTCGCCGCGCCGTCGAAGTTCTTCACATCCGTGGTCGAGAGCTTCAAGGGACTCATCACGCCGGAGATGCTGGTCGTCTCCATCACGAAGGGCCTCTGCGAGAAGACGAACCGCCGCATGACGGACCTCGGCGAGGAGATCCTCGGCACGGGGCCGATCGTGGCCTTGGCGGGTCCGACCCACGCGGAGGAGGTCGCGCGCGGCATCCCGACGACGATTGTCGCAGCCTGTCCCGACGCGGCGAAGGCGAAGCGGGTCCAGGAGATCTGGTCGGGTCCGCTCTTCCGCGTCTACACGTCGAACGATCCCGTCGGCGTGGAAATCGGCGGCGCGGTGAAGAACGTCCTTGCGATTGCTGTCGGTTGCTCGGACGGCATGGGCTTCGGCGACAACACGCGCGCGGCCCTCATCACGCGCGGGCTCGTCGAGATGAAGCGCTTCGTCCTTGCGTACGGCGGGGCGGAGGAGACGCTGAACGGCCTCGCCGGCATCGGCGACCTGATCGTCACCTGCACGTCGAAGCATTCGCGCAACCATTCCGTGGGCGAGCGGCTTGGCAAGGGCGAGAAGATCAAGGACATCCTCGGGTCGATGCAGATGGTCGCCGAGGGGGTCTGGAACGCCAAGGTCGTCCACGAGATCGCGGCGAAGCTCGGTGTCGAGATGCCGATCTGCGAGCTCGTCTACGCGCTGTGCTACGAAGATTTCGACGCCAAGAAGGCGGTCTCGGCGATGATGGGGCGCGAGCTGAAGAGTGAATAGGCAAATGTAGAATGTAGAATGCAGAATGTAGAATTATGGATTCTGGACTTCTTTTGATTCTCAGCTTCTTCGCCTTCGGAATGGGGGCCTGCATCGCCTCCTTCCTGAACGTCGTCATCTGGCGCGTGCCGCGCGACGAGTCGATTGTGAGCCCGCCGTCGCACTGTCCGACGTGCAAGGCGCCGATCAAGTGGTACCAGAACATTCCGATCCTTTCCTGGCTCGCCCTGCGCGGCAAGTGCGCGACCTGCAAGGCGCCGATCTCGCCGCGGTACATTCTCGTCGAGTTCCTGGGCGGACTCCTCTTCCTGGCGGCGTTCTGGCGCTACGGCTGGTTCGCGCCGCTGGCGTGGGTCTGGATCTCGCTGATGATCGTCGGCTCGTTCATCGATTTCGACCTGCAGCTCCTGCCGGACTTCGTGACGATCGGCGGCATGGTCTACGGCGTGTCGCTTTCGATTGTCTTCTGGCTGCTTGCCGAATTCACGGCGTTCCGGATTCCGAACTTCACCGACGCGTGCTTCTTCGTCGACCCGTGCGGATCGATCGGCGGCCTGGCGCTCGGGTTCGGACTCCTCGGCCTCGTCCGGTGGCTCGGATCGAAGGCGTTCGGACGCGAGGCGATGGGACTCGGGGACGTCTTCCTCCTGGGCGCAATCGGCGCGTTGTGCGGTCCCGTCGCGGTGCTTGTCACCTTGGTCCTCTCCTCGGTGTTCGGCTCGGTCGTCGGCGTGGCGTTGATCCTGATGTCGAAGGCGAAGCTCGGCCATTTCGTGGCGATTCCGTTCGGTCCCTACCTCTGCATGGGGTGCCTCGCCTGGATGTTCTACGGTCCTGAACTCGTCGCCTGGTATGTCCGCCTGCTGACGCCATGACGCGCGGCGGCCAAAGTGATGAACGTTGAATGATGAGTGATGAATGGCGGAACTGTTAAT
>CAMEZU010000212.1 GCA_945947925.1 uncultured Verrucomicrobiota bacterium | reverse complement strand
AAAAACCCGAGAACCTGTGGTATAATGTCCGTATGAGAAAGATTGTCCTGGGAGTGACGGGTTCCATCGCCGCCTACAAGGCCGCGGAACTCGTGCGGCTGTTCGTGAAGAACGGCGATGAGGTGCATGTGATCATGACGCCTGCGGCGTGCGAGTTCGTGCGTCCGCTGACGTTCCAGACGCTGTCGCGCAATCCTGTTCTGGTCGACCAGTTCGCGCCGCCCGTGGCGTGGATGCCCGAGCACATCTCGCTCGCGGATTGTGCGGACCTCGTCGTCGTCGCGCCCGCGACCGCGAACACGATCGCGAAGATGCGTCACGGCATCGCGGACAACCTGCTCACGGCGACGCTGCTCGCGACGAAGGCGCCAGTTGTCGTCGCGCCGGTCATGAACACGGGCATGCTCGAAAATCCTGTCACAAAGGAGAACATCGCCGCCCTCGCGGCGCGCGGCATGACGATTGTCGACCCCGATTCGGGCGAGCTCGCCTGCGGCGCGACCGGCAAGGGCCGCATGCCCGAGGCTTCGGAGATCTTCGCCAGATGTCTAGCTGTTTGATGGCATAGGTGTTTGGAGAGCCGCTGAATTGGGGATGGCATGAAAGTAGTTGTCGTTATTCCGACCTATAACGAGAAGGAGAACGTCACCAGGATGGTCGACGCCGTGTTGGGTTTGCCGATCGCCAACCCAAACACCCAAACACCCAATCATTCAAACATCGCACCCCTTGAACTTCTCGTCGTTGACGACAGCTCGCCGGACGGAACGGGCGCCATCGTCGAGGAGCTGATGAAGTCCGAACCACGCCTTCACTGTCTCCACCGCGAGAAGAAGGAGGGCCTCGGACGCGCCTACGTCGCCGGCTTCAAGAAGGCAATGGAACTCGGGGCGGATCTCGTCATCCAGATGGACTGCGACTTCTCGCATGACCCGAACGACATCCCCCGCCTGATTGACGCCATCACCACGCCCTTCGAATCCAAACACCCAAACACCTCAACCACCCAAACACCTGACCTGGTCATCGGCTCGCGGTATGTGAAGGGCGGCGGCACGCCCGGCTGGCCGTTCAAGCGCCGGCTCGTTTCGCGGTGCGGCGGACTCTTCATCCGTACGGTGACGGGAATGCCGATCAAGGATCCGACGGGCGGCTTCCGCTGTTGGCGGCGCGAGACGCTCGAGGCGCTCGACCTCGACACCGTCGAGTCCGCGGGCTATTCGTTCCAGCTCGAGATGAACCACCGCGCCTGGAAGCGCGGCTTCGCGATCAAGGAGATTCCGATCGTCTTCACGGACCGTGTCGCGGGCTGTTCGAAGATCACCGCCGGCATCGCCCTTGAGTCGATCAAAATCGCCCTCCGCCTCCGCTTCCGTTCGTAGGGGAGGCATCCTCGCCTCCCCAGCAATGAGGAACGAAATATGCAACTCGACCTCTCTGTCCTCGAACCGAAACTCCTTTCCGCCGTGACGGACATCGCGACGCTTGTGAGGAACGCGGGCGGGCGCGCCCTCATGGTCGGAGGCTCCGTGCGCGACCTCCTGATGGGCGAGAAGGAGGTGAAGGACGTCGATCTCGAAGTGTACGGCATCCGCCCGGACGACCTGCAGCGCGTCATCGGCGCGCGCTATCCGTTCGATCCGTGCGGCGTCTCCTTCGGCGTCCTCAAGATCCAACACATCGACATCGACGTGTCGCTGCCGCGGCGAGAGTCGAAGCGCGGCGAGGGACACCGGGCGTTTCTCGTCGACTCGGATCCGTTCCTCAGCGTGAAGGAGGCGGCGAGCCGTCGCGACTTCACAATCAACGCGATGTACTACGATCCGCTCGCCGGTGCATTCGAGGATCCTTACGGCGGCGTTGCCGACCTGGAGAAGCGCATCCTTCGCCATGTCTCGCCGAAGTTCATCGAGGATCCGCTCCGCGTTTTGCGCGGCATGCAGTTCATCGCACGCTTCGACCTCACGCCCGCGCCGGAGACGGTGGCCATTTGCCGGACGATGGAGATTGAGGGCCTCGCCCCCGAGCGCCTGTTCGAGGAATGGTCGAAGCTGCTGACGAAGGGGAAGGCGATGGCGAAGGGACTCGACTTCCTGCGCGACACGGGCTGGGTAAGGTACTTCCCCGAACTCGCGCGCCTCATCGGCTGCCGGCAGGATCCCGCGTGGCATCCCGAGGGCGACGTGTGGGAGCACACGAAGCTCTGTCTCGACGCGTTCGCGCGGCATCGCGTCGGGGACAAGACCGAGGACCTCGTCGTCGGACTCGCGGTTGTCTGCCACGACTTCGGCAAGCCTGCAACGACGGCAGTCGATCCGCGGACGGGACACATCCGCAGCCTCGGCCATGACGAGAGGGGCGTCGAGCCGACGCTCTCCTTCCTCCGCCGGCTCACGAACGAGGAGCGCCTCTTCAAGGAAGTGCCGCCGCTCGTCCAGTGTCACATGCAGCCGTTCGCGATGTGGAAGTCGAAGTGCGGGGACGCCGCGATCCGCCGCCTGGCGCTGAAGGTGGTCCGCATCGACCGGCTTCTGCGCGTCGCCCAGGCGGATGACGAGGGACGTCTCCCCGAGCTGGTCGCGACGTCGTCGGGCGGAGAGGAGCGCGCCTGGCTCGCCGAACAGGCGGAGCGCCTGCGCATCGCGGACGAGGCCCCGAAGCCAATCCTTCTCGGCCGCCATCTCATCGCCCTCGGCTACGAGCCGTCCCCGCAGTTCGGCATCTGGCTGGGCAAGGCCTTCGACGCCCAGCTCGAAGGCGCCTTCTCCGACCTAGACGGCGCCCTCGCCTGGTTAAGGGATTCGGTTGGGGACTGTCCCCCTGTTCGGGGGCCTGTCCCCGGAGGAGGAGGGCCTGTCCCCGAAGGATTCCAACCGTCGAGGGACTGTCCCCGGACGAAAGGAGCGTCGCGCCGATGAAAAGCGGACTCGTACTCGAAGGTGGCGCGATGCGCGGCCTGTTCACGGCAGGCGTGTTGGACGCCTGGATGGAGGCCGGCATTGTCTTTGACGGGGCGGTCGGCGTTTCCGCCGGTGCCTGTTTCGGCTGCAATTACAAGAGCCGGCAGCCGGGCCGCGTCATCCGCTACAACCGGCGCTTTGCGAAGGATGCGCGCTACTGCAGCTGGTGGTCGCTGTTTCGGACGGGAAACCTCTTCAACGAGGACTTCTGCTATCGCGAGTTGCCGCTGGAGCTCGATCCGTTCGACGGCGCGACCTATGCGGCGAATCCGATGGAATTTCATCTTTCCGTCACTGACTGCGAAACAGGAAAGGCCGTGTACAGACGGATTGACCGGGCGGATGAAGAGGCCTTCAGATGGATCCAGGCGTCAGCCTCGATGCCGCTCGTCTCGCGTCCAGTGGAGATCGCCGGACGCTTCTATCTCGACGGAGGACTCTCGGACGGCATTCCGCTCGCCTATTTCGAACGGCTTGGCTACGATCGCAACGTGGTCGTCACGACGCGTCCTCACGGCTATCGCAAGTTCAGGAGTTGGAAACTGAAGCTCCTGAAACCGCTTTTGGGTAAATACCCGGCCGTCCATGAGGCGCTGTCGACCCGGCACGAATGGTATAACGCCACGCTCGCCTACATCGACGAACGCGTTGCGGCCGGCGCGGCGCTGCTCGTCTGTCCCGACGAACCGCTTCCGATCAAGCGGGTCTGTCACGACCCCGAGGTCATGCAACGCGTCTACGACATCGGCCGAGAAAAAGGCGCTTCCGCAACAGAATCCGTCCGCCGTTTTCTCAACGGGGACAGTCCCCTGCGGTTTGCCGACCTTCGCGAACCTTAAGAAATCTTAAGATAACTTTTCTGAAAGTCTGCTATCCTTTACGC
>CAMEZU010000211.1 GCA_945947925.1 uncultured Verrucomicrobiota bacterium | reverse complement strand
CGGTGATACGCTCACGAAGATCGCGAAGAAGTTCGGGACGACCGTTGGCGACCTGAAGCGGCTGAACGGTTTTGATGACGTGCGGGCGAATGCGCTGAAGGCCGGTGAGGTGATTCGCATTGCGCATGACCTGAAGCCAAGGCAATGCCCTCCGCCGAAGCCAGCGCCGGAATCTAAACCGCCAGCACCGAACAACTCTGCCAATGAGACGGATGACTCCATCACGGGCGGGGTTGTGGTCATGGGAGATTTTGGGTGATTCGCTATCCGCGACATCTGACGCTTGAGCTGACGGCGAAGTGCAACTTCCGCTGTCCCTACTGCTATTGCGTCTGGCATGAGTTCCCGGCGTTGGGTCGTCCGGAGCTTGATGTCGATGGCTGGCTGCGCGTCCTGGACAAATGCGCCGCCGATGGCGTGAAGGACATCCTCTTCACCGGCGGAGAGGCGCTGCTGCGGAAGGACCTCTTCGAAATCGTCGACACCGCGCGGGCGAGGCTTCCGGACGCCACGTTCTCGCTCTTCACGAACGCGAGTCGGCTGACCGCGCCGTTGATCGATTCGTTCAAGGAGCGCCGCGTGTCCCTCGCCACGTCGCTTCAGGGCCTCCGTACCTACGGGGAGATGACGGGGACTCGGCGCAAGTTCAACCGCCTGCTGTCTGTTCTCACGACGGCATCCGAACACGAATGGCCGATGGCGGTCTCGATGACGATCACAAAGGCGAACTGCGACGAGGCGGCGGACATGTTTGTCGCGGCGGCGCTCTCGGGTGCGTCACGGATCCAAATGGGGGCGATGATGGCGGAAGGGCGGGGACGCGAACACCTCGACCTCATGCTGACGCGTGAGGAATGGGAGCGGGTGAAGGCGTCGATTCGCGAATTGCCCGATGCGCACGTTCCCTATTCGTTTTGCGATGAATTCATCTGCGCGTGCCGCACTCAGCCCGAGGACTTTCTGCGGAAGTGGTCCGATCCGCACCACAAGCCCTGTCCGGCAGGCCGCGACTTCGGCGTCGTCGGTCCGAACGGAAAGTTCCGCGCCTGTCTTCATACAGTGGAGGAAATCACAGGTTCGATAGGTAGAATGACGCCAGGAGGTCTTTGCGTTTTCTAGATGCGGCCGAATTGAGATGCCCGATTGACGCGTGTGGTATAATGATCTCTTCTACAAACACGACAAAGGAGACCGACCATGACTGAAATGGCCACGATCCCTCTCCCTTGCAGCGTGGCTGCGCTGGAGAGGGCTATATTACACGCGTCCCATCAGGGGCATTGGCATGATGCCGAAGTGAGGATGGGCGACGACAACACACTTGTCATCTGCCGACCGAAAACCGATAGATGAAAGAGGGGGACCGCCGAAGAGCGGTCCCTTTTTCGTTTCATCGCTCGGTCGCTTTCTCGGCTTTCGGGCAGGAGCTTTCGAGGGGAGGGCTACCGTGCGCGTGATAGTGCCGATTGTTAACTGAGCGTACGAATTCAGGCCTAGTCTAGATTTGCCATTTTTGATATACTACAAAAATATGAAAATGAAATACATGCCGATGGCTGAGTACTGCAAGGAATACATGCGGTATTTGGGGGTTGCCAAGACGGCTCGGCGCAGCTATGCCGAAAGCGTGCGCCTGCTGGAGGCCTGCGGATTCAAGGACATTTCGACGTTCAAGACGCTGAAGCCCGGTGACAAGGTCTACCGCGGCTATCTTGACCGCACCGTGATGGCGGCGGTGATCGGCACGAAGCCGGTCGCCGAGGTCGGCCTCAAGGTGGTCGGCGGCCATACGGATGCGCCGCGTCTCGACCTCAAGCCGAAGCCACTGTACGAGAAGGGTCCGTACGTCTACTTCGACTGCCACATCTACGGCGGCATTAAGAAGTACCAGTGGCTCGTGCGTCCCCTCGCGCTGTACGGGACGATCGTGCGCAAGGACGGTTCGAAGGTGAACGTCGCGGTCGGCGACGATCCGAAGGATCCTGTCTTCATGATTTCCGACATCCTGCCGCACCTCGGCTACGACCAGGCGAAAAAGACCCGCGACGAGTTCTTCCCGGCGGAGGACCTCGACGTCATCGCGTGGACGACGTTCGCGAAGCCGGAGAAGGACGCGAAGAGGGACGCCGGGCCGAAGGCGGACAAGAACGCTCTCGTCGAGTTCCTGAAGAAGACGTACAAGGTCGACGAGGAGGACCTCCTCTCCGCCGAGCTTGAGATCGTGCCCGCCGGGATGCCGCGCGAGGTCGGCTTCGACCGCGCGCTCATCGCGGGCTACGGTCATGACGACCGCGTGTGCTCGTTCGCCGGCCTGCAGGCGCTGCTCGACGCGTGCGACGAGGTGCCGCAGCAGACGGCGTCGATCCTCATGTGCGACAAGGAGGAAATCGGCTCCGTCGGCGCGACGGGCATGACGAGTTCCTTCTTTGAGAACACGGTCGCGGAGATTATCGAGCGCCAGGAGAAGAACGCGCGCGACATCATGGTCCGCCGCGCGCTCGAGCGCAGCTCGATGCTCTCGGCGGACGTCACGGCGACGGCTGATCCGCATTTCGCGGACCAGGACTCGACCGGCAACGGTGCGGTCTTCCACAAGGGACCGGCGGCCTCGAAGTACACGGGCGGCACGTCGAAGGGCGGTTCGAGCGACTGCGAGCCGGAGTTCGTCGCGAAGATCCGCAAGATCATGGACGACGGCGGCGTCACCTGGCAGATGGCCGAGCTCGGCAAGATGGAGAAGGGCGGCGGCGGCACGATCGCGCAGTACATGTCGCGGTTCGGCATGGCCGTCCTGGACATGGGCACGCCGCTCTGGAACATGCACGCGCCGTGGGAACTCGCGGCGAAGGACGATTGCTGGAACACGTACCGCGCGTACTCGGCCTACCTGAGGAGCTGAGCGCCGACAGGCATTTTTTCAATACAGACATAACCCCCAACGGAGACATGACACATGAACATCAATCGTAGAGGATTCCTTTTTGGTTCTGCCGCCGCTGCCGCGATGGCCGGATGCGCGACGTCGAAGGTCGGCCTGCGCGACCTGAAGCCGGGCGAGAAGCTTCGTGCCGCGATGATCGGCTACGGCATCCAGATGCGCACGGCGCTCGTTCCGCAGTTCCTGGACAAGGCCAATTCCGGCGACAAGGTCGAGATCGTCGCCGTGTGCGACTGCGACAAGGTCCGCCGCGAGGCCGGTGCGAAGCAGATCAACGACGCTTACGCGAAGGCGGGGCTTCCGGCGAACTGCAAGGCGGTCGCCGACTTCCGCGACGTCATCCAGGATCCGATGATCGACATCGTCTGCATCGGCGCGCCGGACCACTGGCACGCCTACATGTCGGTCGAGGCGATGAAGCACGGCAAGGACGTCTACTGCGAGAAGCCGCTTACCTTCACGATCGACGAGGCGAAGAAGGTCATCGCCGCGCAGAAGAAGTACGGCCGCGTCTTCCAGACCGGCTCGATGCAGCGCAGCTGGAAGGAGTTCCGTACGGCGGTCTCGATCGTCCGCGGCGGCGTGATCGGCGATGTGATGTATGTTGACGCGAACTACGGCCGCGGCGGACAGAAGCTCGGCGGTCCCTCCCACCCGGTGCGTTTCTGGGACGATCCCAAGAACGCGGCGAAGGAAGGCGCGCCGAATCCCGACGTCGACTGGAAGATGTGGCTCGGTCCGGCGAAGATGCGCCCGTACTCCGACCAGCTCGCGCCGCGCGGCGTGAACGCGTTCTATCCGATGTTCTGGCGCTTTGACGACGACATCGGCTCGGGCTACAACGGCGACTGGGGTGCTCACCACCTCGACATCGCGCAGTGGGGCCTTGACGCCGACAAGTCGGGTCCGTGCAAGATCATCCCGTCCGAGGAGCCCTATTCGGCCGACCTCTATCACGGCGGTCGCCGTCAGTTCGGCATGA
>CAMEZU010000210.1 GCA_945947925.1 uncultured Verrucomicrobiota bacterium | reverse complement strand
CCGCATGCACACGATCAAGGCTCTCCTCGTCTCCGCCCTCTGCGACCGCAAGGCGATTTAATGCCTGAGGGGGACTATTCATCGGGTGGGGCCTGTCCCCGTCAACATCTAAAGGAAGATCTCCTCGTCCGCAGCACGATTTCACTGCGCGCACGGCTCTGCGACGAAGCGAAGATGAATTTGAGCGCATGCTAGAAAAGAAAATGCGACTGCGACCGGATGGTGTCCTTGAGTTTGAGGAAGCGACTGCGGATGGCGGTGAGGCTCTCCTTGCGCTGGCAAAGGGTGGCTCGGACGGATTGGATGCGGCGACGCTTTGGGTGCGTCGACTGGCGGTCGAACACGTCCGCAAGCTGGTTTCCATCTCGGAGAATGGTGGAATGCCGTCGCAGGCAGTCTGCATGCGCAGTCGTCCCGACGAATTGGAACGGCTCGCGCTGCTCGCGTCCGTTCCGCCGATGGAAGGCGGCGAGTATTGGTCCGAGGATACGCTGTCGTCGCTTTACGCGTCGCTCGAACGCGCGCTTGCGAAGGAGGTTGAAGCCGACGGCGGCGATCTCTTCGCTCATGTCCAGACATTTGGATCAGGCTGGCGCGACCTCGGTAAGGTATCGCTCCACCTCGCCGAGAACAAGGGCGACAAGAGTGGAGCGCGTCCGTTTGCGTTCCTTGCAACCTTTGTGAACCGTGCGGATGCCGATGGGAAGGTGCGTCACCTGCCGCTTTCTGCCGCGTTGAAGGCCTATGCGAGCCGTCCCGCCGCACTTGGCCGCATTCTCGCACCGCTCGAAGCGGCAGCGAAGGAAGACAGCTTTCTGTCCTCGCTTCTGGAGACACGGCGCATCTTCCAGCCGTGCGCCCTCACCGTCGGCGAGGCCTACCGCTTTTTGAAAGGCATTGCGGGATACGAGGCGGCGGGACTCCTTGTCCGGACAGGACGCCTGTGGGCGAAGAATCCGCCGAAGGCGAAGGTGTCGGTGACGGTCGGCAAGACACCCGGCGGCGGACTCAACGGCCGGTCGCTCTGCGAATTTTCGGTCGGCGTGTCCTTGGACGGCGAAAGGCTGTCTGAGGAGGAGTTGAGGGTGCTCGTCGAATCGCGTGACGGACTCGTGCGCATTCGCGGCGAGTGGGTGATGGCGGATCCAGAGAAGATCCGCGAACTGCTCGCGCATTGGAAGGAGGCGAAACAACTCGTCGGCGAAGGCGTCACGATGGCGCAGGCGCTTCGGCTCTTGGCGGGCGGCGGTCTTGATTCGCTCACGGCAACATCTGGTGCGAACGACGACGTCGAGGTGCGGGCGAATGGCGAGCTGCGGGAATTCCTGGAAACACTCACGCATCCGCAGGTCGATGCGGGAACGGATTGGCCAAACGGACTCGGTGTCATTCTGCGTCCCTACCAGAAGGCCGGCGTCGACTATCTTCGTCGTACGCTCGCGGCGGGAATCGGTGCTTGTCTCGCTGACGATATGGGTCTTGGCAAGACCTTGCAGGTGCTGACGCTCGTCGACCTCTGGAAGCAGCAGGGCGATCTCAAGACGAATCCCGTGTTGATTGTGATGCCGGCCTCGCTGCTCGCGAATTGGCGCACCGAGGCGGCGAAGTTCACGCCCGATCTCAAGGTGGGCGCGATTCATCCGAGCGATACGTCATGGCGGGAGTCTTCCGCCTCGAAGACACCGACTGAATCTTCACTCCAGAACTACGTGTCGCGCTATGATCTGGTGCTGACGACCTACGGACAGTTTACGCGGCTGAAGGAACTCGCGAAACTGCCGTTTCATGCGGTGATCGCGGACGAGGCGCAGGCGATCAAGAACCCCGGTTCGGGCCAGAGCAAGGCCGTGAGATCCGTCGCTTCGCCGCGTCGTCTCGCCCTGACGGGTACGCCGGTTGAGAATCGGCTGACCGATCTCTGGAGCATTTTTGATTTTGTGAATCCGGGGCTCCTCGGCGGCCTCACGGCGTTCCGAAAGGCGACGGATAAGGGTGAGAACTATTCCGTCGTACGTCGTTTGACGCGTCCATTCATCCTGCGCCGCCTGAAGACGGACAAGTCGATTATCTCCGATTTGCCGGATAAGACCGAGCTCGATGTGTCGACTGCACTCTCGCGCAAACAGGCGCTTCTCTACGCCCGGACGGTTGAGGAACTCCGCAAGGCGCTGGACGAGACGACAGGAGAGGAATCGACAATCAAGCGCAAGGGATTGATCCTCGCCTACATGCTCAAGTTCAAGCAGATCTGCAATCACCCGGCGCTGTACTTGGGAACGGATGCGTATCGTCCCGAGGACTCCGGCAAGTTCCTGGTTCTTGGCGAACGCGCGGCTGAAGTCGCCTCGCGTCAGGAGAAGATGCTTGTCTTTACGCAGTATCGCGAGATGTGCGAACCACTGGCGGACTATCTTGCGACGGTCTTCGGACGTGAGGGGCTTGTTCTGCACGGCGGAACGCCGGTTGCGACACGCGGCAGGCTCGTGAAGCAATTCCAGGATCCGGCGGGGCCGCCGTTCTTCGTCCTTTCAGTGAAGGCCGCAGGCACGGGACTCACTCTGACGGCGGCGAACCATGTGGTGCATTTCGACCGTTGGTGGAATCCTGCGGTCGAGAACCAGGCGTCCGATCGCGCGTATCGCATCGGACAGAAGCGGAACGTGCTCATTCACAAGTTCGTGACACCCGGAACGCTTGAGGAGCGGATCGACGAAATGATCAAGGCGAAGCAGGAACTTGCGGACGCCCTCTTTGCGGACGGGGGCGAGAAGCTTGTCACCGAGATGAGCGATGCGGAACTGATGGATCTCGTGCGTCTTTCCGAGACGTCGCAAGAGGATTGAAAGGAGTCGAGATGGGCTGGTACTCAAGTCGAGGTCGGGGGTGGGGTGGATTCGGTTTCGCACCGTATGTTACGGTGGCGGAATTGGAGGCGAAGGCCGCACAGACGGCAGCACGGATCGCTAAGAAGGAGAAGCGTACGCTGCACGGCGTGACGATTGCGGGGCGTACGATTACCAAGACCTTCTGGGGCAAGGCCTGGTGCGACAACATCGAGGCGTATCGCGATTATGCCTATCGGCTTGAACGCGGACGTAAATACGTGCGATGTGGTTCCGTGATCGATCTTGAAATTGAGAAAGGGTGTGTGCGGGCACTCGTCTGTGGGAGCGGACGGGATCCGTATTCCGTCCAAATCAACATTAAGCCGATGGCGGAAGACAAACAGAAGAAACTTGTCGGACGCATGGCGGGCAAGATATCCTCCTTGATGGCACTGGCGGCCGGAAAGCTGCCGAAGGACCTTCTGGAGGATTTCTGCAACCCCGAGACGGGACTCTTCCCGAAGCCGAGCGAGATCGCTTTCTCGTGCAGCTGTCCGGATGGGGCGTCGTGTTGCAAGCATGTCGCCGCCGTTCTGTACGGAATCGGTGCACGGCTGGACAACGAGCCTGAGCTTTTCTTTGTCCTGCGTGGCGTCGATCCGCAGTCCATCGTTTCCGCCGAAGCCGTCGTTGACTCGCTCACCGCCGAAGCGTCAAGTGAACTCGAAGCCTCTGACCTTGGCGATGTCTTCGGGATTGCGCTTGATGAGGAGATTCCCGAGTCCGCCGTTTCCGAGATCAAACCGAAGTCGGAGCGATCACGAAAGGCCGCAGCGAAAAAAGTCGCGCCGAAGTCGCCGGCGAAGACTGCGCCGAAACCGGATGATGAACAGCAAGGCGATTTTGCAGCTCAGTTCAAGTCCATTCGCAAAAGACTCGGACTTTCTCAGTTTGATCTCGCCAGGCGCCTCGGGACAAATCAAACGACGATCAGCCTGATCGAGCGCGGCAAGTGCGTGTCGCGAGCTGCATTCTTCATCAAACCGCTCCGAGACCTCTGCAAGTGTTGAGCCACGATTGGGATAACATCGCGGGTGAGTCTGCTGGGGACAGTCCC
>CAMEZU010000209.1 GCA_945947925.1 uncultured Verrucomicrobiota bacterium | reverse complement strand
TACGAGATTCGAGCGTGTGACTGGAGTTCAGACGTGTGCTCTTCCGATCTCTTCTGTCCGCCCGGCCAGCGCCTTCACCGCCTCCCAGGTCCATTCGGACGGCAGCTCGGGGCTGCCGCCGAAGAGCACCCGGTACACGGCCCAGGTCTGCGCCGGATAGATGAAGAAGATCGTGACGGGGTTCGTGACGAACGTCCCGAGCGTCGCGCCGATCTTGCTCGTCTTCGTCAACACGGCGGCCGGGACGGACACGACCAGCTGGAAGCCGAACGGGACCGAACAGCCGATGAACATGCCGATCGCCCATCCCGCCGCCACGCGGTTCGGACTCATCCGGTCGCGCAGCATTTTCCCTTTCAGGAGGCGGAAATAGGCTCTCAGCTTTCTCATGCGACGGTATGGACGAAGAGCCCCGAGCGGAGCTTCGGCTCGAACCAGGTGGACTTCGGCGGCATGATCGCGCCGGCGTCCGCAATGGCCATCATCTCCTCGACCGTGACGGGCTCCATCGCGAACGCGACGGCGGCCTTGCCGGAATCGACGGCCTTCTCGAGCTCCGCGTCGCCGCGGATGCCGCCCACGAAGGAAATGCGCTGGTTGGTGCGCGGATCGTCGATGCCGAGGACCGGCGCGAGGAGCTTGTCTTGGAGATACGAGACGTCCAGCGCGGAGACGACGTCGGCGTTCGCCGGGATCTTCCACGAGAGGTCCGTCCAGCGTCCGTTGAAGTACATGCGGCAGTTGCGCTCGCCCTTCCCGATGTCGAAGTGCTCCGAGAGACGGGACATGAACTCGTAGTCGGAGAGTCCGTTCAAGTCGGCGACCAAGCGGTTGTACGCGAGGATCTTCAGCTGGCTTGCCGGGAAGATCGTCGCCATGAACCAGCGGCTCTCGCCCGCAAAGTCATGCGCCTGCGCGTAGCGCGACGCCGCCGCGCTGCGGTGGTGCCCGTCCGCGATGTACGCGACGGGAATGCGCGCGAAGAGCTCCTGGAGCTCGTCGCCCCTGCAGCTCGCGCCCGTGGCAATCTCCCAGACCGTGTGGCCGATGCCGTCCGGCGCGACGAAGTCGTAGAGCGGGGCGGTGCGGCAGGCGTCGGCGACGATCGCGTCGATCGCCTTGTCGTCGCGGTAGGTGAGGAACGCCGGACCCGTGTGCGCCTCAAGCGTCTCGATGTGGCGCGTGCGGTCGTCTTCCTTGTCCTTGCGCGTCTTCTCGTGCTGCTTGAGGACGCCCGCGAGGTAGTCCTGCGTGTCGAAGCACGCCACGATGCCCGTCTGCGAATGGGACCCCATCGTCTGGCGGTAGGCGTAGTACTTCGGCTCCGCGTCCTGGACAAGCGTGCCGTCCGCCCGCAACGCGTCAAGCGCGCGGCGCGCCTGCGCATAGGCCTCCGGCGACGAGCAGGCCGTACCGTCGGGCAGGTCGATCTCGGGACGCGAGACGTGCAGGAAGCTCTTCGGATTGCCCGCGGCCAGGGCCTTCGCCTCGGCCGTGTCCACCACATCATAAGGAACGGACGCGACCAGGGCCGCGTCCGACGCATTCGGCCTGACGGCCGCAAAGGGATGAATCTTCATCGCTCTTCTCAGAAACCAATGTTGACGATCGGGCAGAAGGCGATCTCGCCGTCACGGATGACGTTGACGAGACCGAACTGGAAGCCGTAGAGATCCTCGGCACGGTTGATGATGCCGATCTGGACGCCCTGCATCTGGCCGACCACGTTCACGAGACCGAGCTGGCCGCCGCGCAGGCTGCCCGCCTCGTTCCAGGCACCGGCCTGGACGCCGAAGAGGTCGGCGCGCGCCGCCGTGTTGTAGAGGCCGAGCTGACCGCCCGAGAGCTGGTCCTTGACGTCGTTGCGGAGCAGGTTGAGCTGGAAGCCCTCGAAGTACTGCGAACGGCCCCAGAAGCCGACGTCAAAGCCGGTGACGCTCTCCTGCTTCGTGGAGTACGGAATCGTGATGCGCACGCCGACGAGGTCGGGCGTCTCGGGGAATTCATTGACTCCGAGGAACGCCGGCCAATAGGACACCTTCTGGCTGGCCGGACCGGGCTCGGGAAGCGACAGCACGTCATCGGTGCTTTCGGTGTCGTCGAGATCCTGCGCGCAGACGGACATGGACACGGCGGCAAGGGCGGCCAGAGAGAGCAGTTTCTTCATGATTGTGAACTCCTGATGATGTATGGTTCTTAAAGTATATGCTTTTCAGACGGTTTTGGCAAGTCTCAAACGAGGGCGACCTTCTTGATCACGACCGGTTCCTCGGGGACGTTCTGGTGGGGACCGCTGAAACCCGTCTTCACCTTGGCGATCTGGTCGACGACGTCCATGCCGTCCGTCACCTTGCCGAACACCGCGTAGCCGAAGCCCTGGGGCGTGGGGGAGGTGAAGTTGAGGAAGTCGTTGTCGACGAGGTTGATGAAGAACTGGCTCGTCGCCGAGTCGACGATCATCGTGCGGGCCATCGCGATCGTACCGCGGTCGTTCTTGAGCCCGTTCATCGCCTCGTTGCGGATCGGCGCGCGCGTCTCCTTCTGGTCCATCGACTTCGTGAAGCCGCCGCCCTGGATCATGAACCCGTCGATGACGCGGTGGAAGATCGTGCCGTCGTAATGTCCCGACGTCACGTACTCCGCGAAGTTGCGGACCGTCTCCGGGGCCTTGTCCTCGTTGAGCTCGAGCGTAATCGTGCCGAGACTCGTCTCCATCACAGCCTTCATGCGTTTGCCTCCTCGAATGCCTTGCAGATCTTGAGCAGTTTCTCCTCCTCGAAGCCGCCGCAGACAAACTGCACGCCGACGGGGAGGCGGGTGTCGTTGGTGAACCCGACCGGCACGGACGCGGCGCAGACGCCGGCGAGCGAGGACGGGATCGTGAACAGGTCGTTGAGATACATCGTGAGCGGATCCTGCAGCTCCGCGAACTTGAACGCCGGGGTCGGCGCGCACGGCGTCAGGAGCACGTCCACCTTCTCGAACGCCGCGTCGAAGTCGCGCTTGATCAGCGTGCGGACCTTCTGCGCGCGCCCGTAGTAGGCGTCGTAGTAGCCGCTCGACAGCACGTACGTGCCCATGATGATGCGGCGCTTCACCTCGGGACCGAACCCCTCGGCGCGGCTCTTCACGTAGAGCGAGTAGACGTCCTTCGCCGCCGCGCTGCGGTGTCCGTAGCGGACGCCGTCGAAGCGCGCGAGGTTGGCGCTCGCCTCCGCCGGCGCGATGATGTAGTAGACCGCCATCGCATACTCGGTGTGCGGCAGCGAAACCTCGACGAGCTCCGCGCCCGCGGCGCGGCACGTCTCGATCGCCTTCTCCGTGAGGCGCTTCACCTCGGGATCGAGTCCCGAGACCTCGAGATATTCCTTCGGCAGGCCGACCTTCACGCCCTTCAGCGTCGCGCCCGCCAGCGCGGCCGCATAGTCCGGGACGGGGTCGTGCGGCGTCGTGCCGTCCATCTCGTCGTGCCCCGCGATCGCCTTCAGCAGGATCGCCGCATCCTCGACGCTCTTCGTCATCGGACCGACCTGGTCGAGCGAGCTCGCGAACGCCGTGACACCGAAACGCGAGACGCGGCCGTAGCTCGGCTTCACGCCGACGCAGTTGCAGAAGCTCGCCGGCTGGCGGATCGATCCGCCCGTGTCGGTGCCGAGCGCCGCGATGCAGAGGTTGCCGCCGACCGCCGCCGCGCTGCCGCCCGACGAGCCGCCGGGAACGCGCGTGAGGTCGTACGGATTGCGCGTGACGCCAAGACCCGAGTTCTCGGTCGACGAGCCCATCGCAAACTCGTCCATGTTGACGCGTCCGCACGGGATGAAGCCGTTCGCCTTGAGGTTCTTCACCACGGTTGCGTCATACGGCGAGACGTAGCCCTTCAGGATCTTCGACGCGCATGTGCAGGGCTGCCCCTTCACGTTGATGAGGTCCTTGATCGCGATCGGCACGGCCT
>CAMEZU010000208.1 GCA_945947925.1 uncultured Verrucomicrobiota bacterium | reverse complement strand
GGACGGACGAGGCCCGCCGGCCGGTCAGTTCGGCGATGACGGCGTCCGTGGCATGGGGATGGTTGACGCAGACTTCCTTCGCCGCAAAGGCGTCGCGGGCGGGCTTGTCCGGATCGTTTCCCGCGAGGACGACGGATCTCACGAATCCGACGATCTCCTCTTCCGTGAAGGCGCGGTGCGCGTGGGCGAGAAGGTTCTTGCTGAACGGCAGGAACTGCTCCTCGACCGTCCTCTCGCTCTCGAGAAGATAACACTGGGGCTTCCCCGTGTAGAAGTATTCGGCAAGGAACGACCCGCAGTCGTGAATCAGCGCATCCGACTCCGCAAAGGTCGCGAAATAGTCGCCGCCGCGCTGGAACTCGACGTTCGGATACGACTCCATTTTCGCGACGTACGCGGACGTCTTCTTAGGCCCCCACCACTTCGGCGTCGCCAGGCGGACAAAGAGGAGCGGATGGGGACGGAAGACGAAGTCGATTTCGGGAAAGAGCGCCGGGAGCTTCAGGAGCGTCTCGCCCGTCTTGAGGAACGTCGAGAGGGCGAGTCCGTCCGTCTCGCGGTCAATCGAGTGATGCGGACAGATCACAATCTTCTTCCTGACCGAAGCTCCGGCTTTCAGTCTCCATTCTTCATTCTCAATTCTACATTTCTCCAGCCGGTCCATCTTACAGTAGCCTGCGACGACGATGTTGTCCCTGAGGAGCGGATTCTTCGCCACGTTCATCTCGCGCGTCGCCGCGTTCGAGACGAAGTAGCGCCAGGCAAGGACGATGTTCGGCAGGAACGGCGTCTTCTTCTCGTTCGAGGTGAAGAGTCCGCCGTAGCCGTAGTAGAGAATGGCGACCAGCGACTTCCGCGAAAGCCGCTCGGTCGTGTAGTCCGCGAAGCTCTGATCTTCGTAGAGGATGGTGCTGAAGACGACGTCGGCTTCGAGCGGCAGGCCCTTCCCCGTCGTTTCATCATAGAGCGAACGGACCGCGCTCCCGTACTTCGCCGTCAGCGACCCGACGGTCTTCGCGAGCGTCTCCTTGAGAAACGCCTCGCCGCGCGTCACGCGCGGAGCGACGGCGATGAAGCAGTCGAAGCGCGGATCGTCCCTGAGCCTCAGGTAGACGCTCTCGCCGGAAAACATCGACGCGTCGCAGACGAGAAAGGCGACCGTGAGCCTCTCGCCGCGCGCGAGCTTCGCCCGACACTGCGCCTCCACGTCGGCGGCGTGCGCCCGCACGGCGGGAACGGTCTTCGCCAGCCACTCCGCGCGCTCCGCGTCCAGGAGCCGCCGGCGCAAGCGCTTGCGGACGCGCTTCGCGGGAATGAGCGCGGTCGCCAGCCGGATCAACGTCGTTTTGAAGCCCTTCATATCCTTCAGCCCGACCTCGGAACCCTCAGCGGTACAGGAACTGGACCGTGGCCGTGCAGTCACAGTCCGCGACGGCGCGGATCCAGTAGGCTCGGAAGTTCTGGAGGTCGATTGTCTGCGGCTCGCCCGCCTTCACGCGGAAGCCCTGCGCCATGAACTTCGTCGGAAGCTCCGCCCAATCGCCCGAACCCGTGACATCGATCTGGAAGTGAATCGTTGTGTCGCGGTCGGCGAGGAGAGTCGCCGTCTTCTGCTCGAAGCCCGTCATCAGATAGGGGTCGGACGGCACGCCGGCCTTGACCAGGGTATCCTTCCACGGACCGCCCACGCCGGTCGCCTTGCCGAACTTCCAGAGGTCGTCCGCAACGCCCACCCAGAGCGAGACCTTGCCGTCGTCGGAGGTGACGTGCGTGCCGACACCGGCCTTGGGATCGAGTCCCGCGATGACGAAGAGTCCGCGCCACGTCGCGTAGTCGTACGCCGGGACGCCGGTCGTCGTGATGGCGCGCACCTTGGCGAAGCCGCCGGCGTTCTCCGCCGGAAGCTCGTAGAGGATGCCCGCAAGGTTCAGGAGGTCGCGCTCGGTGCAGCATTCGCGACAGAGGCGACCCTCGCGCCTGTACTTGCCGCGCATCGCCTCGTTCGCATAGGGGAAGCGCCAGCGCTTGCCGTCGTCATCCGTCATGATCGCCGAGGCGGCGTCGTAGCTGTCTCCGAGGTCCTCGCCCGGACGGATCGCCATCCACTTCGTCAGATCGGCGAGCTGCTTTGCATGATCCGTCTTCTTGAGTTCCAGCTTGCCGCCTTCACCCGGCAGCATTGTGTAAAAGACGCCGTCCTGCGCGACTTCGAGCGGCAGCTTCTCGTCGCCCTCGCCGGAGCGGAGGATCGCCTTCGTCGCCGTCTTCTCCGCTGCAGAAGCGCCACGCTTGTCCTTGTTCGCGTAGTTGAAGAACGCGGTGACGCCGGTGAGGTCCGTCTTCGCCTTCAATCGCATCCAGGCCGTCGGCTTGTCCGTGTCCGGGAACAGCGAGAGGCTGTATTCAGGGACGACCGGAGACGTGAACACCTTCTCCCAGGTGCCGTCGCCCTTCCGATCGACCTCGATGTCCACCAGGCCCGAACGCTTCGCCGTCAAGGTGAGCTGGTGGCTGTCGTAACCGTCGTAGAGGAAGGGATCGGACACCGTCCCCGCCTTCACGTCCTCGTTCTTCCAGACCGCGCCGCGGCCGATGACGGGGCCGAACGAATCGAGGTCCTGCGGATCGAGGAACCAGAGCGAGCTGTTGGACTGGCTCGGCGCCCCCATCTTGCCCTTCGCCTTGCGCTTGTTGAGAAACTCGTTCGCGGCGGTGTCATCGCAGCCGAGGACGACCTTGTCGCCCCAGCGGCAGAAGTCGCCGACGATCTTGAGGTAGTTGGAGCGCGGACGGATTCCGGCCGAGTTCTTCACGCTCATCGTCGCCGGGAAATGCCAGAAGGTGCCGTGCATCGTCATCAGGAAGTCGTCGCCCTCGCCGATCTCGCGGATGCGCGGCCACTCGGTGTTCCAGCCATGCGCGCCGTCGTAGGAGTGAGACCCCTTCGGCAGGCGGTACTTGTGCCAGGCGCCATCCTCGAGAATCATGAGGATCACGCTCTTGTCGTCCCAGCCGATCGCCCAAAGCGGGTCCTTCGCCGGATCGGAAGCTCCGTAGATGCCGCCCCTGGAGGTGATGTCCGTGAACTGGTTGCGGAGGACGACCTCCCAGTTCTCGGCACCCGGCTTGCCGTTCCACTGCGCCAGCACGCCGGAGGTCGTGGTCGGATCCTTCATCGCGGCATCGGAGAACTCGCCGTTGTTGGCGTAGACGAGCCGTCCCTGTCCCGAATAGCCGCCCTTGCCGTGGTAGCCCGGCAGCAGGATGCCGTCGTGCTTGCCGTAGCCCTGGATGTTGCCGTCCTTGAAGAGCTCTGTCACCTTGAGGGTGTCGACATCGACCTCGTAAAGGCCCTCTTCCATCGTCGCCATATAGACCTTGTGCGCGGGATCCGTCAGGTGGCGCGCGGTCGCGGTGAGGCGTCCGTAAAGATTGGTCGACCCGTCCGCAGCGATCGGCTTCATCACGCGGATGCGCTTCTCGGCGTCGATTGCATACGGTCCGATGAAGAGCTGGTTCGACTCCCTGTGGATCATGCGGTTCGCCGGCGTGCCGCCGATCGAGACGTCCCGGTGGATGACGCGCGAGAAGTCCGGCTTCACCTCGTACAGGAGGTCCGTCGACGTGTTCGGCTTGTGCGGCGCATAGGAGACGTGCCAGAGCGAGCCGGCCCACGGCACGACCGCGCCCGTCCCGCATTCGCCTTCGCGGTTGAAGGTATGGAGTTCAGGATTGACCCCGGAGATGAAGGTCGATGCCAGGAGAAAGGAGGTAATCATGCTCATAGTCATTCCATTATAACACGGGTCGCGAAGAAAGCCAAATACTCAAATGAGTAAAACGAACTCGGTCGGTCAAGACCGCGCTAACGGATTGCTACATGTCGTCGAGCGAGAGACTTTCGATTCGGACCTTTTCCCGTTGACGCTCCGGATGCTTGCGGAAGAAGGCCGC
>CAMEZU010000207.1 GCA_945947925.1 uncultured Verrucomicrobiota bacterium | reverse complement strand
TCAAGAAGTCCGGCAAGGCGGCCGAGATGAGCCACGTCTCCACCGGCGGCGGCGCTTCCCTCGAGTTCCTCGAAGGCAAGGTCCTCCCGGGCGTGGCGGCGCTCAACGACTGAATGTCGTAAAAGCCTCAATTAGGCAGTTGACGGGTGCATGTGATATTTGGTATCATATGCACCCGTTGCCTCTTGAGGGGCAATTCACGATCTGGCGAGATAGCTCAGTTGGTAGAGCGCAGGACTCATAAGCCTAAGGTCAAGGGTTCGATCCCCTTTCTCGCCACCACTTCCGAAGAAACCGCGCAAGCGGTTTTTTGTTTTTCGTCCCGCGTTATGCTATACTTTGGCGCGATGAAACGAATTCTCCCATTCTTGAGTGCGGCCCTGCTTTCGCTGGCGGCCGCGTCCGCTCCCCAGCTGAAGCCGCAGGCGGAGGTGCTGGCGGCGGGCGAGCTGAAGGCGAAGGTGCTGGCCGGATCGCGCGGTGTGCCGCCGATGACGCCGGCGGGACAGATGTGCCGCGTGACGCGCGGGGACGAGGTGCGCGAGTACAAGGTCTTCGAGCCGGCCGACCTGTGGCGGGCGCGGGCCGAGATCGGCTCGTGGGAGGATCGGAAGGGGAACGTCCAGCGGGTCGCGCGGGTGCTCTCGGGTGTGCCGGCGATGGATCGGATCGACTGCTCGCAGGAGGGCATCGACGCGCGGCTGGACGAGCTGGAGAAGGACTTCAAGCCGACGGACGAGAACCTGGAGGCCTGGCGCCGGGCGTGGGGACCGAAGGGCACCGGACGTTTCGTGCGCCTGAAGACGGGCCGCGTCTACTGGGTCGAGTTCGCGTTCGCGGAGACGGTGTCGCCGGCGGCGGCGCAGAAGCTGCTGCAGGCGTTCGAGCGGTCCGTCTCGGTCTCCGCCTCGGCGGCGTCCGCTTCGGGCCGGGCCATGAAGTGGTGGGAGACGAAGAACGCGCAGTACGCGTTCCTGACGGACCTCGATCCGGCCAAGGGCAAGAAGTTCGTCGCCGACTCGATGAAGCTGATGACGGCCCTGCGCAAGGGGTTCGAGTACTACGTGCCGCCGAAGGGCGAGACGGCCGTCGGCAAGGTGCGGGTCTTTCGCCGGAAGGCCGACTATCAGGCCTACCGCAAGGCGACGGGGACGGTCGACCTGCAGTCGTGCGGACTCTGGGATCCGAACCGCGACGAGCTGCTGATCGTCGCGGAGTCCCCCGAGGAGGCGCTGGCGACGATGCGCCACGAGTCCTTCCACCAGTACCTGCACTACGCGACGAAGCGCGGGGACCACGCGCCGTGGTTCAACGAGGGCCACGCGACCTTCTTCGAGAACGTGAAGTACAATCCGGCCAAGAACACGATCCGGGTGATCGACACCGGGAACCGCGCCATGTGGGTGGACCGCGATCCCGTCCGTGTCGCGAACGCCATCCCCCGTCTGCTCGAGCTCGGGCACGACGACTTCTCGCGGGGCGACGTGAACCTCAACTACGTCACCGCCTGGGCCGTCTGCTACTTCCTGGAGAAAGGCTGCTACGCCGCCGAGGAATTCGCGCCCTACCGTGGCATCTGCGCGCGCTACCTCGAGCTGATGGAAGGGGGATCATCCCCCTTCGACGCGACGGTGCAGGCCTGGTCGCTCGTGAAGGGACGTGACGTACCGGCGGATTTCCTCAAGTTCTGGCGTGCAAAGCGAAAGGCCGCGCTTGGCAAGCGACTCTGACCGTTACGACCGCTATGCCGGCGACACGGCGTGGACCGAGTGGTTTGAAATCTGCTCGGTGGCGGGCTGTTCGCCCGAACACGCCGCGGCGCTTCGGACGGAAGTGGAGTCGGCCCTCTTCACGCAGCTGGCCCGCGCCGGGTTCTCTCGCGAGGACGTCGGCACGGAGGACCCCGTCGCCTTCTTCGACGCCTATTTCAAGCTGAAGGGCTCGCGGGAGAAGCCCAAGCCGCTCAAGGCCTATTTCGCCTACCGGATCGACGCGGAGGGACTGCGGATGCGCGACTTCGTCTGCGGAACGCTCTTCGGGGCGTCCGCGGGACGGGTTCGCGACATCGTGACGGACTGGATTGCGGTCCACAAGGGCTGGAAGCCGCGGACGGTGACCGGTCCCGACGGACGCCGCCACTTCGCGTGGGAGAACGCTGCCGAGGCCGATGCGCTCGCGGAAACGCCGGCCGAAGCCGCCGATCCGACGCTTTTTCTCGACGAGGAGCCGATCCGCAACGCGGTGGCGGCGGCGCTGGACCGGATTTCGCGCAAGACGGGAGTGGAAAAACCGAAGGTGGCGCTCCTTTCCGTGGTGACGGCCCAGGACATTTCCCTGACCGAGCCCGCGGTCCTTGACGGACTCGGCGTCGGCAAGTCGAGGGCCTATGCGTTGCGGGACAAGGTGATGGACGAATTCGAGCGAGCGCTGGCGAAGGCGGAGGGGTCGGACGATCCCCTCTTCGGCCGCATTTTGCTCGAAACCTGCGAACAGGCGCTCGATCCCGCGGTGCGCCGCCGGCTGGAGGGCGCCGAATGAACGTTCCCTTCGATCCTGCCGCGACGCCTGGAGAGGTCCGCATCTTCGCCGATGCGCCCCGGCCCTTCGTTGCCCTGGTCGTCGAGGAGCACGGGCTTCTCGGCCGCATGGTCGTTCCTGTCTCGCCGCACCCCGCGCCGGTCTCCGGCCGCGAGCTGGCCCTGGGCGAGCGCGTCTACCAGCTCTGGAACGCCTGCCTGCTCTCCCGTCGCTTCACCGACCGCAGCTGGCTCGTGGACACGCTGTCCGAGGCCGACCTTGCGGCGGTCCGCGCGGCGCTGCCGGCGGCCTGTCCAGGACGGATCGTGGCGGGGGACGGTCCCCAGGCCCGCTACGAGCGCGAGCACCTCGTGTCGGCCCGCACGCTCGTCGCGCCAGCCGCCCCGAAGGTCCATCCCGGCGTCTTCGCCCGCCTGTGGCCCGAAGTCGTCAAGCTGGCCGCATCCTTCGTCGTGTGCGTCGGCGCGTTCTATTTCATCATGGGCGAGGGCCTCGGCCGCCTGACCGCCTGGCGCGAGAGCTACCGGCTCTGCATCGGATCGGAGGAAGAGCCCATCGAGCTCGCGGAGATGGACCTGCCCGCGGAGGCGCCGCCGAAGGTCTTCGAGACGCTGTCCGAGGAGATGCCGCTGCCGGTGTCGGGTCCGTCGCTGCGCGAACCGTCCGTCGCCTGGTACGGCGCCGTGCACGAGGTGGCGCGGACGGCGAATCCGGCGCCGCTTGGTACGGCGTCGGCCGCCCTCCTTGCGCCGGTGCGGCTTGCGCATCCTGCCGGCACGGTCGATCCGCACGCGATGCCGCTGTCGGTGCTCGAGCTGGGCGCGCCGGCGTCCCTCGCCTCGGTGGCGGGGCCGGTGGCGCCGTCCGCCGCGGCGGACGCCCCCGCGCCGCAGCTCGCGTGCCGCGTCGTGGAGTCGCCCTGGAATCCCCTTGCCGTGGTGCTCAACGTCACCGCCGGACCGTCTGACGCGGGCCTTGCGGAGGTTTTCTTCGACAAGTCCCTGGTGCGCGGCTACCGTCTGATCGCGGGCGGCGGCTCGCATCCGCTGAACGCCTATTACGAGGTCCTGCTGCACCCGGCCGGGGTTGAGGATCCGACGCGGATCGGCCAGGTGACGGTCCGTTGGCGCACGGGCGCGGGCGAGTCGCGCCGTCTTGTGCCGATCGTCGTCGCGGACCTGTCCGACTTCCGCGACATGCCCGCGAATCCGCATGCCGGCGAGACGGTTCCGACCTTCGTCACGCCGGACGACGTCCCCGTCGAAAGCGGACTCTGATGAGCGGCCCCGACCTCCGGGATTAAATCGGTGGATTTTCCGCTGGAAAAACATGGAGCGGCGCTCCTTTCCTGAGTGGCGGGGAAGACCGCCGAAGGAGGTTCTCATGAGTGAAGAAGAAGTCTTGATCGACGTCGCCGCAATCGGCGAGAAGTACGA
>CAMEZU010000206.1 GCA_945947925.1 uncultured Verrucomicrobiota bacterium | reverse complement strand
CGGCAGATGAACGCCGCGTTCGACGTCATCCCGGAAGAAGGCGAATCCAAAAAAATCAGTTGAACGGAAACGGAAATCATCTCCGCCGGAGCGCATCGAGTCCCCGCCGGATTCTAAAGCCGCGGCCCGCTAGGCGCGGAGGTCTTCGCCGTTGTCGGACGCATCCTCGGACGGCGTCACGTCGTCAAGGGCCTTCAGGCACTCGGCCTTTTCCAATCGCTTTCCCCTGCGGCTCTCAAGCCTGACGTGCAGGTCGATCAGCCTGTTGGCCGCCTTGGCGATCGTCTGCGCATGCGGAGCGTCGACCAGCACGCTCCGAGCCTTGACATATTCCTGCTGCACGTCCGCCAGGGTTTCGCCCAGGGTCTCGAACGTCACAAGGAAGCTGTTCATCCTGGACAGCAGTTCGCGCGCCGTGTTCACGATCTCCTGCTGATTCCTGGCTTCCTTCTCGTGCTGCCAGGCAAGATACACCAGTCTCAGGTAAGCCAGAAGCGTCAGGGGCGTGACAAGGATGACGTTGTTGTCGGCCGCCCGCTTCCAAAGCGACGGCTCGGCCTTCAAGGCCTCCAGAAGAGGCGCCTCGTAACCCACGAACATCGCCGTCACCGGCAGGTAGTTGCGATCGCGGTGTTCGGACGAAAAGACCTTCGGATAGTTCTTCTTCGCGAGCTGATCAATTTTCTCGCGAACGCGCAGGACGTGTTCGGCCAGCTTGGCCGACCGCGTCGCCTCGTCCGTGGCCTCGACATACTGAAAGTAAGCCGTGAGGACGACCTTGCTGTCGATAATCAGCCAGCGGTTCTCCGTATCGCACACCTGCGCGTCGGGCCGGTCGGAATCGGTTCCTGTCTGAAGGAAGAAATTCACGTTCTCCTCGAGTCCCGCCTGGCGGAGCTTCTCGGCGAGAATCTCCTCTCCCCGCCGCCCCTGGAACCGCGTGTTCGAGGACAGCGCCTCGGACACGCCGGCCAGCTCTTTCGCGACATCGCTAATCCGGCCCACGTCCTTGTCGATGGCTTCCGCCAGCCTGGCGTGCTCGGTCTGCGTTTTCTCGGTCGCGGACCTCAGGCGCTCCAGCTGATCGCGCAACGGCTTCAGGACCGCCTCGAGCTGCTGCGAATTCACCTTCGTCAGGTCTCCGCTCTGCACCTTCAGCGTCTGCGCCGCGAGATTGGCAAACTGTTCCTGCAGGGTCTTGACAACCTCGCCGAACGACCGCTCCTTCTCGCCCAAAAACCGTTCGATCTCGATGTTCTTCTCCCGAAGGACCGTCGCCTGCTGCTCGTCCCGGTCCTTGAGCAGACGCGCCACGTCGTCGTCCTTTCGCTTCATCGCGGCATCGCACGACGCCTTGCAAGCCGCTATGGCATCGTCCGCCATCTTCTGCGCCGCCGCCACCGCCTCCGCCTTCGCCCGTTCCGCAGCGGACACAAGCCTGGCGCAAGCCACGTCCTTCTCCTCGAGGACGCGCGCGCACTCGGAGTCCTTGTCCTCCATCCTCATCAGAAGATTCTTCTCCTTGATCAAGGACATCTCTTTGTGGCGCTCCAACTCCGATTTGACCTGCGCCAGCTCTTCGATCAGACGCGCGGGACGCCCCTTTGCCCGAAGCAGAAGGACAAGCGTGACAGCAAAGGCAATCAGCATCGCCCCGCCAGCCCCGACTGCCAGGTAGAAATAGGTCTCGCTCACGTTAGGTCCTCCTTCGCCTCAGAATCCGCGCGTCCAGGCGCCCAGCTCGTCGTAGAAGCGTCCGAAGCAGCCGTGCCCCATGCCGAAGCCATGGCGAATGGCCTTGTCCTCGACCTTCAGTTCGTTGTAGGCCGCATAGACGGCACACGGCGGACAGGTCGTGTCCGCGAAGCCGACGGCGACACGGACGGGGCAGGCGATGCGCGACATGAAGTTCGCCGCGTCGAAATAGGGCGCATGCTTCAGCACGGCGGCCTTCTCCTCGGCCGTCCCGTAGCTTTCCGTGATGCGCGGCCAGCCGCTCTGGCGTCCCTTGAGATGACCGAGCGTGTCGGTGATCGCAGGGACGTAGAACGCCGCGCAGGCGAAATGGCGGTTGAGTCCGACAAGCATGATGCCGAGTCCGCCGCCCTGGGACGTTCCCTGATAGCGGAAGCGCTGCGGCTCGACGTAGGGCTGCTCCGCAAGCCAGTCCACCACGCGGTCGATCGCGAGGATGACGGGGTAGTAGAAGTAGGTCTCGCATCCCTGCACGATGCCGGCCTGCCAGCACTCAGTGCCGTAGGTCTTCTTCATCTCGGCCTGGAACGGCTCGAAGAGCGACTGGCGCAGGCCCTTCTTCTCCCAGTTCCAGTCCATCTCGAACGGATAGACGCTCATCTGCACGCAGACGGCGTCGGACCGTCCGCGCAGGTCGTTCGTCCATCCGCCGAAACCGGCGGCGTTGATGCCGAAGTCGACGGGATGGCGTCCCCCTTTCTTCGGGACGGTCAGGAGTCCGTGCACGCGGCGTCCGTACGTCGCGACCGAAAGGCGGTAGAAGTCGAACTGGTCGGTGCAGCGCTCGGGAACGCGCACCAGCTGCGGATCGAGCGGCACTTCCCGCGCGACCTTCTCGCGCGCCTCGGTCCAGAAGCTGTCGAAGTCCGCAGGAGAGGGCGAACCCTTGCAAATCTTCTCGGGCGCGTAGCCGACGCTCCAGACCTTGTCCGCGGTATCCTTCGCGCGCAGCGTGAGCCGCAGGAAGCCCGGCTCCGCAAGCGCGCCCGAAAGCGTGAAGACGTTTGTCACCGCGAGGTCCCAGGTGGCGGACGCGACTTCGTGCGGACCGAAGTTGTCGAGCCGGGCCGACACGACGCCTGCCGTCGGCACCGCACCGCCCTTCTCCTTCACGGTCACGGTGAAGGAAGCGCGTTCGCCGCACGCGTAGAGGAGGTCGGCATGGTCATTGACGATCGCATAGTCCAGCGACGCCGCCCGTGCGGTCGAACCGAAGAGGATAAGGGCTGCGGCCAGGCGCAGCTTCGACAAGGAGGAAAGTCCAGCGCTGTTATTCATGCCTCCATTATAGCACATCAAGCCCTTGGCTGGGAACTTCGGGTTACGGTTCGGACCGCGATCAGAGGCAGCGGTTCGCCATATCCGCTGCGGCATTGAACTGCGAGCGGTAGTCTGACGGCGTCTTCGACATCGGCATCCGCACGTTCCCGTACTCAAGCTTCCAGTGCTTCTTGCCGGAGATGCAGCGGAAGCCGATCCGCACGAGATCGGACAGCGTGCCGGCAGCGGCGAAGCCACCGGCGTCCTTCAGGATCTGCCTGAGCTCGGCCCGACGGCGTTCGAGCTCGCCAGAAGACGGATTGGCGGCAAGCACGCTCCGAAGCACGGCCGCGCGGCGCTCGCGTGCCCCCTGCTCCGCCGTCTCGCAGGCATCCCGAAGCGCGGCAACGACCATCTCGCGCACCTCGCCGGGGAAAACCTCAGCCATGTCCGCAGGCGGGACCAGAAGGCCCTTCCGTTCGCGCTTCGGAGGCGGAGCCGACGGGGCTGGTGACGGCGAAACGGCGATGCGGACGTCTCCTGCGGTCTTCGAAGCCGCGTCGCGCAGCGAACGAAGTTCACCCTCAAGCCGGGTCCGCGCCTCTTTCTCCGCGCGTTCTCTGGTACGGCTAGCGGCCAGTTCGCTTTCGGCTGCGACGGCTCGCGCTTCCGCGGCCACCAGCGCCTGCCGGACTTCGGCCAGCTGTTCGGTCAGGCGGGCCTCCGACACCTGCAGCGCGGCAAGCGCCGCACGGTCCCCGTTCTCCGCACGGGATTCGGGATCCCGCTTCGGCGCGACGGGCGTCCGCACGCGCCCGGCCGTCGCAAAACGGCTGTCGGCGATGCTGGTATGGGAAAAGTAGGCAAGGCAGTCCGCGTCTTCGCGGGAGAGCGCCGCCTCCGCCGCCGCTTCGGGCGCAGGCGCGGGTGCAGGTTTCTGCGGAGGCGGAACCGCGGCACGCACGGCGTCC
>CAMEZU010000205.1 GCA_945947925.1 uncultured Verrucomicrobiota bacterium | reverse complement strand
AAGGCCAATTCAGGCGTTTAGACCTGAGCGGTTTCGCACCTATGGGATGCTAATGTATGATATAATATCATCATAGGGCTTGATTCTCACGACCTTCGGGAAAGACTATGGGCAACTATCAGAACACGCGACATCATAAGGGGCCCCGTGAAATGGTCACGGGCGGGGAATGGATTTACGGACGCAATCCCGTGGAGGAGGCGCTTGCGGCCGGACGGCGCACGTGCTCCGAGATCATCCTCCCGCCGGCGTTTCCCGACGAGGACGAGCAGATCCAGCGCATCCGCGACGAGGCGCGTTCGCGCCGTCTCGTGATCCGCACGATGGAGCGCGACCAGCTGGACAAGCTCACGCGCTTCGGCCATCACCAGGGCGTCGCCCTGAAGACGACGGGCTATCCCTATGTCGGCATCGAGGAGATCCTGGAGGACGTCGAGGCGGACGAGAACGCGCTCGTCATCGTCCTGGACCATCTCGAGGACCCGCAGAACGTCGGCTCGATCCTGCGCACGGCGTGCGCGATCGGCGCGACGGGCGTCGTTATCCCCGAGGATCGCGCGTGCGGCATCACGCCGGCCGCGGTCCGTGCCTCGGCGGGCGGCGCGGAGCACATCCGCGTCGCGCACGTCGTCAACCTCGTGCGGGCGATGGAACAGCTCAAGGAAGCGGGCATCTGGTTCACGGGCCTTGACTGGGGCCAGGACGCGAAGCCCTACACGAAGATCGACTTCAAGGGCCGCGCCGGTCTCGTTGTCGGCGCCGAGGGCGCGGGCATCTCCCGCCTCGTGCGCGAGAACTGCGACTTCATCGCCGAGCTCCCGATGCCGGGCGGCTTCGAGTCCCTCAACGCCGGTGTCGCCGCCGCCGTGACAATGTACGAGATCCTCCGCCAGCGCGGCTGATCTCCGTTCGGTAGTCGACGACGGGGAAGAACTGCCCGTGTGACAAACGATCATCACTCATACGAAAGGAAATCATGAGCTACAAGGAAGCGCAGAAGAAGTTCGCGAAGATCGGCATCGACACCGAGAAGGTCATCAAGGACCTCGGCAAGATTGCCATCTCCATGCATTGCTGGCAGGGCGATGACGTCGGCGGATTCGAGTCCGTGGGCGGCGCGTCGAACGGCATTCAGACGACGGGCAACTATCCGGGCAAGGCGACGACGCCTGACCAGCTCATGGCCGACATCGACTTCGCGATGAAGCTCATTCCGGGCCAGCACCGCGTGAACCTCCACGCCTGCTACGGCATTCACAAGGACAAGGTCGTCGACCGTGACAAGCTCGGCGTCGAGCAGTTCAAGCCGTGGGTCGCGTGGGCGAAGAAGAACGGCTACGGCCTTGACTTCAACCCGACCTTCTTCTCGCACGCGAACGTCGTGGACGGCCTGACGCTCTCCGCGCCAGATCCGAAGATCCGCAAGTTCTGGATCGACCACGGCATCCAGTGTCTCAAGATCGCCGAGTACATGGGCAAGGAGCTCAAGAGCCCGTGCACGATCAACTTCTGGTGTCCGGACGGCTTCAAGGACGAGCCGAGCGACCGCATCGGTCCGCGTAAGCTGATGGCGGACTCGCTCGACAAGATCTTCAAGACGAAGTACGACAAGAAGGCGGTCGTGCCGACGTTCGAGTCGAAGCTCTTCGGCATCGGCGTCGAGAGCTACACCGTGAACTCGCACGAGTTCGTGATGCAGTACGCGATGAAGCAGAAGATCCTCGCGCTCCTCGACATGGGCCACTTCCACCTCACCGAGTCGGTGGCGGACAAGATCAGCTCGTTCCTCCTGGCGTTCGGCAAGGTCGCGTTCCACATCTCGCGTCCCGTCCGCTGGGACTCCGACCACGTGATCCGCCAGAACGACGACCTCCGCGCCTGCGCGCAGGAAATCGTGAAGATGGGGCCGGAGAACTTCATCGTCGCGCTCGACTACTTCGACGCCTCGATCTGCCGCGTCGCGGCCTGGGTGCTCGGCATGCGCAACATGCAGAAGGAGCTCCTCAAGGCGATGCTCACGCCGTGGAAGGAGCTCAAGGCCCTGCAGGACGCGGGCGAGTTCACCGCGCAGCTCGTCCTCCAGGAGGAGTACAAGAACTATCCGGCCGACGAGGTCTGGACGGAGTTCTGCAAGCGCAACGGCGTCGTTGCGGACGAAAGCTGGCTCAAGGCCGTCCAGAAGTACGAGAAGGACGTCCTTCTCAAGCGCTGATGAAGGGCGGAGCGGCGAGAAGCGTCCTGTTGGGGAGCATGCTGTTCCTCAATTTCATGATGCTCCCGGTCTGGTTCGTGCCCCTGCTTCCGTACGTCAAGGCGTTGCCGGGCGGCGGAAGCTGGGGACTTTGGTTCGGGCTCCTCATGGGCTTCGGCACGTTCACCTCGCCGCTCTTCGGCATGTTCGCGGACCGTTTTCTCAATGCGGAGAAGGTCCTGGCGATTTGCGATTTCGCGTCCGCGGCGCTCCTCGCCGCGGCGTTCTTCGTCTCCTCTCCGTCGGTGCTCTTCGTCCTCCTGCTCTTGACGATGGCCTTCAGCATGCCGACGTGGTCGCTCACCGCGACGATCGCGCTGACGCAGGCGGACCCGAACGTCTATCCGCGATTGCGCATCTTCGGGACGCTCGGCTGGGTGGCGTCGGGCGTCTTTTCGCTCGTCGCCTTCGGCTGCTTCGGCTTCGCCGGCTTCGACGCCTCGCCCTGGATCTTCGCGGGCGGGGCGCTCACGGGCGTTGCCGCAGGCGTCGTCTCGCTCCTGCTGCCGCCGACCGAGCCGGCGGCGAAGGGGCGTCCGCTTTCCGTCATCGACGCGCTCGGCCTGCGGTCGCTCGTCCTCTTCAAGGACCGCTCCTTCGCGACTTTCGCCGTCCTTCTCCTCGGGGCGATGATTCCGTTCCAGTGGTACAACGTCTATGCGGCGGCCTATCTCAAGGACGCCGGCTTCCAGTACCTGACGCTGACGATGAACCTCGGTCAGGTCGGCGAGATCGGCTTCATGCTCCTCGTCCCCGTCCTCATGTCCCGCCTCGGCTACAAGCGCTGCCTGCTGATCGCGCTCGCCGCGCTCGTGCTGCGCAACCTCTCTTTCCTCTTTTCGTCCGCGGGCGGTCCGTCCGCGTTCAACTTCGTCGCGATCCTCGTCCACGGGCTCATCTTCGGCATCCTCGTGGTCGGCAGCCAGATGCACGTCAACGCGGTCGCGCCGAAGGAGCTCCGCAGCCAGGCGCAGGGCTTCATCATCCTCCTCACCGCGGGGCTCGGCGTTTTCGCCTCGAACTTTCTCTTCGATGCGATTCTCGCCCGTCCGAACGCGACCGGCGCGACGCCCTGGTCGCTCGCGTACGCCGTCTCGCTCTCCGTCGCCGCCGCGGTTTTCGTCCTGGTGGCCGTTCTCTTCCCGGGAAAGAAGTCGCGGGCCGTCTGAAGAAGCGATATTAGAGTGCCATCTCTCCGCTTCTTTTTGATATAATTTCACCATTACATACCCTCTACCCTTAAGGAGTTTCGATGAAGATTGTCATTGCGTCCGATCACGGCGGCGTTGAACTCAAGGCCGCGCTTGTTGCTGCACTTTCCTCCGAGGCGACCGTCGTCGACTACGGTCCGGCGGACAAGGCGAGCTGCGATTATCCCGAGTACGCGGTCAAGGTCGCGCTGGACGTGTCCGCGGGCGAGGCTGACTTCGGCATCTTGGTCTGCCGCAGCGGCATCGGCATGTCCATGGCGGCGAACCGTTTCCAGAACGTCCGTGCGGCAATCTGCGCGACGACGGACGTGGCCGTGACGACGCGCCAGCACAACGGCGCGAACGTCCTCTGCCTCGGGGCGGATGTCGTTTCCCCGGCCTATGCGGTCGAGATTGCGAAGACCTTTGTGGCGACGCCGGTCGACGAAGACGAGCGACATGCGCGCCGCCGCTGGAAGCTCGAGCGCGCGCAGCGCCTGTCCGACGCGTCGGGCCTCGCGAAGGACGATCCCGAGGTCTTTGCGGCGATCAAGGCGCAGACGGCTCAGGAAGACGCCGA
>CAMEZU010000204.1 GCA_945947925.1 uncultured Verrucomicrobiota bacterium | reverse complement strand
GGGCGAGTGTCCTGTTCGAGGAGGACTTCACCAACTACGGCGACACGGCGCCGGGGATGGTGGCGAAGGCTGGACTGCGGGTCGGGAACGATCCGATCTGGAACTGCACGGCCCAGCTGAACGTGCAGCCGAAGGAGGACTTTGAACTCTACGTGAAGCCCGTTCCGCTCACGAAGGACGGGCGGTTCGACCTCCGCTTCGACTTTAATCTGCAGAATGGCGCGACGAACAATCCGAGCGGCTTCGACCTTGTCCTCGGGGATGGAAAGCGGACGTTCCGGATGCCGGTGACGGCGGCTTCGGTTGCGGGCGTCCGGCAGGAGCCGCTTGTGCCCAACTGGGTCTGGAAGGGTCTGCTCCTCAAGGCGGATGGCGCGAAGGGCGAGGTCTATCTCGCGACGGACCGTAAGTTCGCGAAGATTGGCGAGGTGAATTTCGGCTTCAGACCGACGGCGTTCAACTTCGCCGTCACCTCCAACCGCAACTTCGCAATCACCAAGATCGTCGCCACGACGCCGCAGGCGGTGCCGGAGTTTCCGGCCGCGGCGCATTTCGCGTCCTTCAAGTCGCTTTCGCAGCCGCTTGCGGGCGCCAAGGTCGCCGCGGCGGGCGAGAAGGTCGCGATTCCCGTCGCCGAGAAGGCCGGCATTGCGTTCAAGCCGAACGGCGTCGAGAAGCTCGGCAAGGTTGTCGTCACCTACGAGGACGGTTCGACGCAGGACTTTCCGCTGGAGCTCACGGCGCAGGACCAGAACCTGCGCATCGCCATGCTCGGCAAGAAGAAGAACGACAAGGTCGTGCTGCCCGATTGCGGGCTCAAGATCTGCGGCGCGTACCAGTACGTCCGTCCGCACCTGAAGATGTTTCAGTCGAGCTATTCCATTGAGCCGCAGGGCGTTGACGTCATCCGCGACTGGGACATGCTGCCGCCGGCGTCGAAGCACACGTATGTCGTCGACTTCGTCCGCCAGGACGGCAAGCTCCAGCTCTGGATCGACGGCTCGTATGCGCGCGTGCTCGCGAAGGCGCAGCCGGCGAAGAAGGGCGAGCCGAAGAAGCCCGACCTGCAGGCGAAGTCCGTCGCCTTCGAGTTCGGTGCGGGCGTCACGTATGCGCTCAGGAGCTTCCCGAAGGCCTCCGACGGCATCTACACCCAGCTGGACTTCGCGGCGTATCCGCGCGCGAAGGCGTTTGCCGACGGCGAGCTCCGCGGCGTCAAGGCGGGTGCGACCGAGATCGGCGGCTATCCGCTGACGGTGGCGAAGCCGATCGATTCGGCCGACATTGCGATCTGCCACCAGGCCATGGGCAACTGGGCGCTGGAGGTCGAGGAGTACCACGGGCGTTCGCCGCTGGACGGGTATCCGAGTGCGGTGCATTACCGTCTGCCGGCGGCGCCGTATGGACGTGCGGGCGTTCTCTTCGCGCTAGACGACGATCCGGCGAAGGACAAGATTCTCACGCTCCGTCTCGGCCACTACGTGCACAACGGTTCGGGCGGCAACATGACGGGCGCGGTGACACTCGACTTCACGGACGGTGTGCCGGATTACTGCAAAGAGGTCGGCGAGGTGAAGGTCGGCGGCAAGGTCGCGAAGCTCTACTTTGCAGACGTCGCGCTGAACGTCGGGAACATCATCGACCTCACGACGTCCAAGGACTATCTCGACTTCGACATCACCGGCAAGCAGTGGGAGAACTTCCAGCAGATGGACAACTCGATGAAGCCCGATCCGCATTCAAAGAGCGCCTTCAACCTTTTCGGCGTGACGCTCAAGAAGACGGAATACGCCTTCACGCAGAAGCAGGCGCAGCCGGGCAACGTCTTCACGGAGGACGAGGCGGACCGTTCGACCACGATCATCCTCACCGCGCTCGTCGACGGCGCGAAGGGCCGGATCGACTGGGTCGCGAAGGACACCGACGGACAGGAGCTCTTCAAGGGCGAGGCACCGTTCAGGCTCGCGAAGAAGGGCGACGCGAAGGAAGTGAAGATCGACTTCGGCAAGAAGACGGGCCGCGGCATCTACACGCTCGACATCGGCGCGTATGACGCGAAGGGCGCGAAGGTCTTCAACCACGAGGCGACGTTCGCGATCCTGCCCGAGAAAAAGCGCAACTGGGACATGTTCAAGTCGCCCTATGCGACGTGGTGGTTCAACAGCCACGGGTCGCCGGGCGAGGCCGAGATCGGCTTCCCGATCATCACCAAGGCGGGCATCCGCAAGGCGAGCTGGCGCGAGCCTACGAAGGATGAGCAGGAAAAGTGGGGCGTCACGCGCTGCGGCAACACGATGGGCCTCAGCCAACGCGACTTCGACGTCGAGAAGCGTCAGTTCAAGCCCTTCAAGTACAAGGAGAAGGGCCCGGACGGCAAGATGGTCACGAAGGAGATGTCCGGCGAGGAGCATTTCGTGAAGGACCTCAAGGAGAAGATCGCGCGGTCGACCTGGATCGACCATGTGATGATCTGGCACGAGTCGGGGCCGAAGAGCGGCATCCCAGAGGAGCTGCTCGGGCTGCCCGTTCCCGAGGACACGCCGTGGAACCGGGCGAAGAGCCTGTACATGATCGAGTACGCGCGGATCGTGCGCAAGCATTTCCCGAATCTCAAGATCCAGATGGGCAACTGTTCGGCCTCGATGGGCGCGTCGGTGTGGCCGCTCCGCACGGGCGCCTCGCCCGACAGCTTCGACTATCTCGGCATGGAGTCGCCGGCGCAGGTGGTGCCGACGGAGCGCCTGACGGAGATCGGACTTCTCGGCATGCTCGTCTCGCAGGACGCGGCGTCGCGCCTCGCGAAGAAGAAAGTGCACCTCAACGGCGCGTGGGAGTTCACCTATCGTGCTGACCGCGACACGGGCGAGGAGCTGCAGGCCGAGTGGCACACGCGCGACGACCTGGTTTGCCTCGCACATGACTTCAAGCTGATGTCGCCCGGCATTCTCTTCGACTGCTGCAACGGCTACTACAACGGACTCTGGGGTGGTGCGGGTCTCCTCCGGCGCGCGCCCTACGTCTACCCGAAGCGCGCGTATGTGGCATACGCGGTGCTGACGAAGGTGCTGGACGACGTCAAGTTCGAGAAGGCGCTGCCGACCGGTTCGGGCACGGCCTACGCCTACCAGTACAAGCGGGCGGACGGCAAGTGGGTGACGGCGCTCTGGTTCCACCGCGGCGAAGGCGCGATGGAGGTCGAGTCCGTCGGCGGCACGCTGACGAAGATGTACGGACAGGAGTCCGCGCTCGCGAAGGGCAAGGTCGAGGTCGAGGTCACGGGGGCGCCGGTCTATCTCACGACGGCGAAGCCGCTCGCGGGGGTGAAGATCGTGAAGCGTGCGTTCAAGCAGGACATGGCGCTTGCGGCGAAGGCGAAGGTCGCCTCGGCGATGGACAAGGCAGAGCTCTTCGAGGCGCTTGAGCCCGATCCGCAGGTCGAGTCGACGCATCACAGCTACTTCCCGTACCTGAAACCGTCCAAGTTCACGATGAAGATGGTCGAGGACGCGGAGAAGGGCGCGTGCGTGGAGATCGCGCTTGATCCGGCGAATGAGAAGAAGTACACCGAGTACGTGACCGAGTACACGACGCTCCGCTTCAAGGAGCCCGTCGCGATCGAAGGCGAGCCCGAGCTGATCGGCGTGTGGGTGAAGGGCAACTCGAACGGCGGACAGCTGCGCTTTGAGATCGAAGACGCCGACGGCGAGGTCTTCAAGAACCTCTCGACGGGACAGGACTGGTGTTGCGACATCATGGACTGGCCTGGCAACCTGGCGGTCGGGTTTGACGGCTGGAGCTTCGTCTACCAGACGCTCGGGCCGACGAAACTCATACCGACGCACTCGCCGGGTCCGTACAAGGACCAGTGGGTGAGCTGCGGCGGCGACAAGAAGATCAAGTTCCCGATCAAGGTGCGGGCGATCACAATCGGCGCGTTCCGCCATCTCTTCACCCCGCTCGGGTTTGACCTCTCGAAGCAGATCGCGGAGCCGCTTCGGCTCAAGGACGTCGGCGGCGTCTATCGCTGAGATCGATTC
>CAMEZU010000203.1 GCA_945947925.1 uncultured Verrucomicrobiota bacterium | reverse complement strand
GCCGCCGCACGAAGAACAACGCCGTCCTCATCGGCGAGGCCGGCGTCGGCAAGACCGCCGTCGTCGAGGGACTCGCCCAGGCGATTCACCGCGGCGAGGTGCCGGAGAAGATGCAGGCGAAGCGCGTCGTCGCGCTCGACATGGCGCGCGTCGTCGCCGGCACCCAGTACCGCGGCCAGTTCGAGGAGCGCCTGAAGAAGATCATCGACGAGACGAAGCGCGCCGGAAACGTCATCCTCTTCCTGGACGAGATCCACACGATGGTCGGCGCCGGCGGTTCCGAAGGCGCGATGGACGCGGCCAACATTCTCAAGCCCGCCCTCGCGCGCGGCGAGCTCCACTGCGTCGGCGCGACCACGCTCAAGGAATACCACAAGTCGATCGAGAAGGACGCCGCGCTCGAGCGCCGCTTCCAGTCCGTCCAGGTCGACGAACCCACCGTCGCCGATTCGATCGAGATCCTAAAGGGCATCGCCCCGAAGTACGAGGAACACCATTCGGTCGCCTTCACGCCGGAGGCCCTGCGCGCCGCAGTCGAGCTGACCGCCCGCTACCTGCCGTCGCGCCAGCTGCCGGACAAGGCCATCGACGCGATGGACGAGACCGGCGCGCGCCTGCGCATGGGCGCGAGCGCGCGGCCGAAGGAACTTGTCCGCCAGCAGGAGGAGATCGACACGCTGCGGGGACAGAAGGACGCCGCCGTGAAGGCGGGCGACTTCGATACCGCGGCCCGCCACCGCGAGGCGATCCGCACGGCTTCCGCCGCGTTCGCCGAGGCGCTCAAGAAGTGGAAGGAGACGCACGCGGAGGAGACGATCGAGGTCTCCGAACAGGCCGTTGCCGAGACCGTGAGCGCGATGAGCGGCGTTCCCGTCGAGAAGATGAACGCGACGACCGCCGAGAAGCTCCTCGGCATGGAGAAGGCGCTCGGCGAGGTCGTGATCGGACAGGAGCCGGCCGTCAAGGCGATCGCGCGCGCGCTTCGGCGCAGCCGCGCGTTCCTGGCGGACCCGAAGCGCCCGATCGGCAGTTTCCTCTTCCTCGGTCCGACTGGCGTCGGCAAGACGCATCTCGCGAAGATGCTCGCCGAGAAGGTCTACGGCGATTCGAAGGCCCTCATCACCCTCGACATGAGCGAGTTCCAGGAGAAGTACTCCTCGAGCCGTCTTGTCGGCGCGCCGCCCGGCTACGTCGGTTATGACGAGGGCGGACAGCTGACGGAGAAGGTTCGCCGCCGTCCCTACTCGGTCATCCTCTTCGACGAGTTCGAGAAGGCCAACTCCGACGTCTGCAACATGCTGCTGCAGATTCTGGACGACGGACGCCTCACGGACGGACAGGGGCGCGTCATCGACTTCCGCAACACGATCGTCATCTGCACGGCGAACCTCGGCTTCGACTTCGCCAAGGAAGGCCATACCCTCGGCTTCGTCACCGAGACGAGCGAGACGAGCTACGACGTCCTCCGCGAGAAGCTGATCGCCGAGTCGAAGCGCACCTTCCGTCCCGAGCTCCTGAACCGCTTCGACGAGACGGTCGTCTTCCGCAAGCTGGAGAAGGCCGACATGGGCGCGATCCTCGCGCTCGAGCTCGCCAAGCTGCAGGAGCGTCTCACCGAGGCGCACTTGACGCTGACACTGGACAAGAAGGCGACGGACTTCCTCGTCGAGAAGGGCTACGACAGCTCCCTTGGCGCGCGTCCGCTCCGTCGCGTCGTGCAGGACTACGTCGAGGATCCGCTTGCGGACCTCGTTCTCGCCGGCAAGGCCAAGGCCCGTCTCCGCGGCCGCCTCGACAAGGACGGAAAATCAATCAGGTTCTGAAAAATGCAACCGCTTGCTGAAATTCTTGCAGACGTGAAATCGCGCATCGCCGCGGCGTGCGCGCGCGCGGGACGCAACCCCGAGGACGTCGAGATCATCGCCGTCACCAAGACCCACGGCGAGGACGTCGTGCGCGAGGCCTGGGAAAACGGCCTCTCAATCGTCGGCGAGAACAAGGTGCAGGAGGCGGCCTGGAAGAAGCCGGCGAGCGTATCCGGTCCGAGCTGGCACTTGATCGGCCATCTCCAGGGCAACAAGGTGCGTCCCGCGCTCGAGCTCTTCGACTTCATCCATTCGGTCGATTCGGTGAAGCTCGCGGACCGCATCAACGCGATCGCGGACGAGATCGGCGCGCGGCCGCACGTCCTCCTCGAGGTCAACGTCTCGGGCGAGAAGTCCAAGAGCGGCCTGAAGCCCGAGGACGTCGAGTCGACGATTCGTCACATCCTGGAGGCGTGTCCGCGTCTCACGGTGGAGGGCCTTATGACGATGGCGCCCTTCAGCGAGAATCCCGAGGATGCGCGTCCGTACTTCCGTCGTCTGCGCGAACTGCGCGACGAGCTCGAGGCGGCGCTGTCCGTCGGACTCCCGCGCCTCTCCATGGGCATGAGCGGCGACTACGAGGTCGCGGTCGAGGAGGGCGCCACGTGGGTCCGCCTCGGCACGGTCCTCTTCGGCGAGCGTCCGAAGATGAAGGCCGTCCGCGCCACGTCCGACGACGACGGCTTTGCGGGAGGCGGACTCGACTCCTACTCTGGAGCCGGCCCGACCGTCCGCATTCTCGACTGAATTGTGTTATAATATCTCCGCGTTTTTCACGCAGGTCCTGTAGCTCATCTGGACCGAGGTGCAGTACCTCTTCTGAATTTGGCGAGAACTGACGATTCCCTATTGTTTAAGGCAAAATCGTGTGATATAATGTTACTCAAAGTTGAGTGATGAGTTGCCGATTGGCGGCAATTGGCGACATGATTACTCAAAGTTTTTACTCAAAGTTGTCTACGGTCTGGGGACATCCTGTTGACAACTCCCACACACACCATCCCCTAGGAGATAGTCATGGCCACCACACGGGTCGAGACGATCATGCCGGGCGTCATCATGCGCACCGGCGCACGCGGCAAGAGCATCAGGTTCGCCTGTATGGTGAAGGGCACACGCTTCCAGGAGCCGTTTACGAAGCTCCCTGCGGCGCTTTGTCTAGACGCAAGGGGAAGACCCACCCGCGCGCTGAAGGACGCCTACGCGGCCTGGAAGGCGGCCTGCGAGGAGCGTGTCGGCGTCGGGGACAAGTACGGCCTCCGGGAGCCGACCGTCAGCGAGATCGTCGAGAACTGGGAGCGGTGGGCCTGGGAGCGCCATCGTGATCCGCGCTACCAGCAGCCGAGCGAGAACACGATCCGGAATGCGCTCAACAGCTTCAAGCAGCTCTGCACCGTCGTCGGCATCCGGGGCGACGAGAACTACCGTCGGCTCCTCAATACGGACACCCTGTCCGACGCCTTCGGAAAGATGGTCGCAGGCGGTCTGACCGGCGTCACGGCCTGGACCTACGTCTCGTGCGTGCAGACCCTGACCTCCCGCTGGACGGAGCCGTACTGGCTCAAGTTCGGATTCCTGGTCCAGCAGCCGAAGATGCCGGATCCCGGAAAGGCCAAGGATCCACCCCGGTACATCCGTCCGAGCCAGGAGCTCATGACGCTGCAGGACAAATTCTACGCGTCACGTCTCGATCTGCGAGACAAGCGCGCCTACCTGCTGATCTCCTGCATGTTCTTCGGCGCCATGCGTCCGATCGACGTCGGGCACCTGACAGCTGAGAACTTCTTCGAAAAGGACGGAAACTGGTTCTGCCACTACACGCCGATCAAGACCAAAAACACCTCCGGACGCCAGGTCACGTGGGCCCTGCCGAAGGCGTTGTGGGAGCAGTTCAGGGAATTCGCCGGCGAGCGCCTTGACGCCGGGGATCATCTCGTGCCGCATTGGGTCGCGCTCTGCAAGGCGCTCAACCCCACCATGCGCGAATACTGCGGCATGCCGCCCGAGACGTTTTCGAAGGCGATCTACGCCTACCGCTCGCGCTGCATCGATCATGTCTACCACACGAAGGGACTGGCCGAGGCCGTGTCCATCTCCGGCGACCGCGCCGATACGATCGAGTACTTCTACTTCGATCCGGCGATGCAGGTCGTCACGCCGTCGATGCCGGTCGACGTCCC
>CAMEZU010000202.1 GCA_945947925.1 uncultured Verrucomicrobiota bacterium | reverse complement strand
ATACAATTTATGTCGTTTTCAAGCAAGGAGAAGAGTATGTCACAGGTTAGTTTCCGAATAGATGAAAAACTCAAGAATGACGGCGAGCGCCTTTTCAAGAGCATGGGCATGAACATGTCCGTGGCGATTACGGTATTCATTCAGCAATCCCTCCAACGTGGCAAGTTGCCTTTTGAAGTCGTGGGCGACCCCTTCTACTCCGACAGCAACATGCGTGAACTTGAGCGCCGCGCGAGAGAGATGGACGCCCGCCGAAACGTCGCAGAGCATGAACTGCTTGACGCCGAGAAGCCGGTCCATGCGTAAGATATGGCACGAAAGTGCATGGGATGAGTATGTTGCCTGGCAGAGAGAAGACGCAAAAACACTCAGGCGCATCAACTTGCTTCTCCAAAGCATAGACCGCAACGGTACGTCCTGCATCGGCAATCCCGAACCGCTTCGCGGCAATCTCAACGGATGGTGGAGCGTACGCATCAACCAGGCAGACCGCATCGTCTTCCGCATCAGCGCGCTCACGCCCGATGAAAACGCGCTCGAAATCCTGCAATGCAAGGGGCATTATGGCTGATACATCTGTCGAAGACGCTTCGGGCGATGGCAAGGGAGCATGCGCCCGGATTGACTCCGAGGCAGATTGTCGCCAACCTGAAAACGATCAAAATGGTCGATGTCGTAATGCCCACTACCGATGGAAGAGTCGTGACCCTCCCTCGCTCTGTCGAACCGAAAGAAGAAGTGGCTTTGCTGCTAAATCGTTTAGGCTTAACACTCCCTGACCAACTTCCACCCAAGATATCAGAAAGCCCCTCCGCAACATAAAAACACAAGTGTAGTGAAGACCTTTAAGCAAACCCCCAGGAAATCCTGGTTTTTTCATTCGAACGTGGAAAGTCGGGTTAAACCCGCGCAACGTCGAGATTCCCAACCTACACGAGAGTCCGCCTCTGCCACAGGTTCCATCAACTGGCAAAATTGTCAACGGGCTGGCCCGATACACTGGATGCACGGCCGGCACGCGCGCGTACGGAGGCCGTGCAGCGAATAGGACAATGCATCAAGTTGGCGCGTTCGCGGCGGAGAGCGAGAGCACGTGGGGGAAGCCGGCGGGGATGTCCTCGTCGCGGTGCGCGACGCAGATCGCCGCGCAGGCGGGGTGGGCCTTCAGCCAGGAGGAGACGCGGCGCTTCAGCCGGACGGCGTCGTGCGCGTCGAGGTTGAGGCAGGGCTCGTCCAGCAGCAGCAGGGAGGGACCGCCCTTCAGGGCGTCCTCCAGCAGGTCGAGCGCGCCGGCGCCGGAATAGGCCTGCATCTCGGGCGAGACCATGCCGATGCGACGGCGGATGCGGGAGAGTTCCACGCCCCCGCCGCCGCGCTTGTGCCCGAAGACCGTCACATCGTTCGCATAGGCCTTCGGGTTGTCGCCGGTGACGAGGGAGAGCAGGGTCGTCTTGCCGCAGCCGTTCGCCCCGCGCAGCACCCAGTGCTCGCCCTGGCGGACCGTCCACGAGAAGCCGTCGAAGAGCTTCCGCCGTCCGAACGCGATGCGGATGTCCTTCAGCTCGACGACGGCCGGCGGGACCTTGCCGCGGTAGACGGGCGGATGCGCGATCTCGGCCACCGTGGCGGACGGGAGGACGGACCGGGCCGGCGCGGCCTTCGCCGCGGGCGCGTCCGAAGTGAAATCCGAAGCACGGGACCGGCAGGACATCCGCCCCTTCTCGATGGTCATCACGTCCGTGACGCAGGACGGGATCTCGTCTTCGTGGCGGACGGAGAGCAGCAGCGAGACGCCACGGGCCGCGAGCGCGTCGCAGACCTGCTTCAGCTGTTCGCGCCGGTCGGGGTCGAGACCGGCGCAGGGGTCGTCCAGCACGAGCAGGCGCGGGTTCGCGAGCAGGGCGCGGGCGATGAGGGCCCGGCGCGTCTCGCCGTTCGAGAGGGCGAGGAAGTCGCGGTCGAGGAGCGACGTGAGGTTCAGCAGGCGGACGATGCGCGCGAACGCCTTCCGGTAGGCGCGGCGCTGGGGGCCGAGGGCGCGTCCGACCTCGAAGGGATTCACGTCGAAGATCCGCTCGAAGGCGAGGAACTCCTCCAGCGTGTCCCCGGGGCCGGCGTCGTCCACCAGGGAATGGTAGCGCGCCTGCATGAAACCGCCCTTCGCGGCGGCGGCGCGCTGCTGGGCGAAGGAGACGATCTGGACGGCGTCGTCCAGTTCGTCGGCGAATTCAAGGGAGAGCCCATGGGACGGGGGCACGAGGCCGGCGACCAGCGCGCAGAGGCGCGACCGGGCGGCGCCGTCGGAACCCAGGACCGCCCAGTGGCGGCCGGCCTCGAACGTCCAGTCCGCGCGCGCGAAGAGTCCACGCGCGCCTCCGGACAGGTGGACCAGGGAGGACATCAGGCCGACTTTCCGAGAGCCGCGGTGATGCGGTCCGACAGGTCGCTCTCGTGCAGAACGGAGAGAACCGGGTCCATGTCGCCCTCGACGATGCGGTCGAGCGAGTAGAGCGTGAGCTCCACGCGGTGGTCGGTGAGCCGGTTCTGGGGGAAATTGTAGGTGCGGATGCGCTCGCTGCGGTCCCCGCTACCGCGCAGGGAAAGGCGCGAGGCGCCGGCCTTGGCCTCCTCCTCGCGGCGCTTCTGGTCGAGGATACGCGCCTTGAGCGTGGCGAGGCACTTCTCCTTGTTCCGCTGCTGGCTGCGCTCGTCCTGGCACTGCGCGACGAGGCCCGTGGGGAGGTGGGTCATGCGGATGGCGGAATAGGTCGTGTTCACGCCCTGCCCGCCATGTCCGCCGGCGCAGAAGATGTCGATGCGCAGGTCCTTCTCGGGAATCTCGAAGTCGTCGTCCGTCTCGTCCGCCTCGGGGAACACGATCACCGTCGCCGCGGACGTGTGGATGCGGCCCTGGGCCTCGGTCTCGGGGACGCGCTGGACGCGATGGCCGCCGCTCTCGAAGCGGAAACAGCCGTAGGCGCCGTCGCCCACCACCGTGAACACAATCTCCTTGTAGCCGTCCAGGGAGGTCGGCGCGGAGCTCATCACGTTGATCTTCCAGCCCTTCGTCTCGCAGTAGCGCGAATACATGCGGAAGAGGTCGCCCGCGAAGAGGGCGGCCTCGTCGCCGCCCGTGCCGGCACGGACCTCGAAGACGGCGTTGCGCCCGTCCAGCGGGTCGGGCGGGAGGAGCCCCGCGAGCACGGCGCGTTCGGCATCCGGGATCTCGCCCTTCAGGCGTTCGATCTCGGCCTTGGCCTCCTCCGCGAAATCGGGATCCTCGAGCAGCGACTCGTTGCCCTCGATGTCGTCGAGGACCTTGAAGTAGCGCTTCGCCGCGGCCTCCAGCTTGCGGAGGGCGGTGTGCTCGCGAACCGTCTCGCGATAGCGCTTGGCGTCCGCAATGACCTCCGGATCGCCCATGGCGGCCTCCACCGCCACGAGCCGGTCCAGAACGGATTTGATCTGCGATTTCTCGACCATGGGTCAGGATCTGTGCGAAAAACAAAAGACTGGAAGGATTCGAGTTCGCCCCGAACGCCTCCCAGTCCTTCGGTAGCAGCCGACGCCGCTTACTTCGCGAACTTCGCGTAGCGCTTCCTGAACATGTCGACGCGGCCCTCCGTGTCGACCATCGTCTTCTGGCCCGTGAAGTACGGGTGGCACGCGGAGCAGGTGTTCACCTGCATCTCGGGCTTCGTCGAGCGGGTGTGGATGACATTGCCGCACGCGCACGTGATCGTGGCTTCGACGTAGTTAGGATGGATACCGTCTTTCATTGTTCTGACCTTTCCAAAAAAATTGAGAACATATAATACCGAATTCGGACGGAAATGGCAAGGGGCAAATCCATTAAATTGGATTCGCCCCCGCCGGACCATCCTGAAGACGGTCCTAGTACGTGACCACGGGCTGCTGCACCACGGGCGCGGCGACGCCGGGCTGGGTCACGACCGTCGCCGGCTGCTGCACCACCACGGGGGCGGGCTGCTGCACGACCGTCGCCGGCTGCTGCACCACCACGGGGGCGGGCTGCTGCACGACACCCGGCTGCTGGA
>CAMEZU010000201.1 GCA_945947925.1 uncultured Verrucomicrobiota bacterium | reverse complement strand
TTCACTCCGTCACCTTCGACGCCCCGCATTACAAGGGGGACGGCACGGCCTGTCGCCGGCTGAAGATCGCGATGATCGTCTATGCTCCCGGGAAGGCGCTCCGAACCGTATCCGACTTCCTCATCCCGCCGCGGAGCGCGCTCGCGAAGGCGAAGCTCGCCCTCGTCGGCGAAGAGGTTCGCCGCCATCCCGATTACCGCACGATCCTCTCGAACGGCGCGGGCGCGGCAAGCCAGATCCGCATCGGCTGGGGCGAAATCCGCAGCCAGTACGACGCGGTCCTAGCGGCGAATCCGCATCCGACGTGCCCGTCCGACCGCATCAATCTCTGGGCGCGCACCCGCTGCTGGCTGCAGCGCGAGGGCTATGCGCGCGAACTCGACCGCCGCTGCGTGACGACGTTCACCGCCGATCCGGCGGGCCGCGCCGCGCGCTGGGACTTCGCCGTTCCGTGCGGCATGGGCCGGAACACCGCGTTTTCGTTCGAGATCGCGCTCGCGGACGGCGTCAACGCCGCGCGGCTCAGGGTCACGCGCTACGATGCGGGCGAGGCGGATGTCGGCGACCAGGTGCGTCTCGTCTTCCGTCCGGACATCGAATGGCGCAGCTTCCATGCGTCGACGAAGGCCTATGCGGGGCTTGAGCAGTTGTTTCCCGCGGCCGTCACGGCGTCCCCGCGCGGTTTTGCGTTCGCGCCGTATGACGGACGGTTCGTGATGTCCGTCGACAACGGCCTCTATCATCACGAGCCGCAGTGGTGCTACAACGTCGGGCATCCCGAGGAGGCGGCGCGCGGACAGGATCCGAGCGGCGACCTCTTCAGTCCCGGCTGGATTTCTGCGGACCTCAAGGTCGGCGACTCCGTCACCCTCTACGGCGCGCTGAATCCCGAGACGGTCCCGACCGCGCTCCGCTTTGCGGAACTGTCCGCTGGCGACCGCGTCGCGTCCGTTCCCGAGACGCTGAAGAAGTCGATTGACCTTTTCATCGTGAAGCGCGACGACCTCAAGACCGTCATCGCAGGCTATCCGTGGTTCCTCGACTGGGGACGCGACACGTTCATCTTCATGCGCGGCATGCTCGCCGCCGGGAAGACGGACGAGGCGCTGAAGATCCTGCAGGCGTTCGCCGCCTTCGAGGAGAACGGGACGCTGCCGAACATCATCTACGGCAAGACGGCCGGCAACCGCGACACGACGGATGCGCAGCTCTGGTTCATCCGGTGCGTGCAGGAGATCGAGGCGCTGGGCGTTGACATGACGGAGCTGAAGAAGACGTGCGCAAGCCTCGTCGACCACTACATCAAGGGCACGCCGAACGGAATCCGCATGGACGCCGCCTCGGGGCTCGTCTGGTCGCCGTCGCACTTCACGTGGATGGACACGAACTATCCCGCGTGCACGCCGCGCATCGGCTATCCCGTGGAGATCGAGGCGCTCTGGATCTCGGCGCTCGCCTATCTCGGCCGCACCGAGCTTGCGGCGCAGGCGAAGGCCTCCCTCCTCAAGTACTTCAAGCGTCCGAACGGAAACGGCTTCTACGACTGCCTCGCGGCGCCGCACGGCGAACCCGCGGCGCAGGCGAAGCCCGAGGACACGGTGCGCCCGAACGAACTCTTCCTCATCACGCTCGGTGTGACGGACGACCGGTCGATCCTGCGGTCCGTCGAGGAACTGCTCGTGCCGGGCGGCATCCGCTCGCTCAACGCGTCCCACGCGCTCTACCGCGGCGTGTACGCGGGCGACGAGGACACCTGCCGCAAGCCCGCGTACCACAACGGGACGATCTGGGCGTGGCCGTTCCCGCTCTATGCCGAGGCGCTCGCGATGACGGGCGCGGCCTCGCCGGAGACCGCCCTCCAGCTGCTCGCCGGCGCGGTCGAGAACCTCAACACGGGGTGCCTCTGCCACGTGAGCGAGAATGCGGACGGCGATGCTCCGCACGCCCAGAAGGGCTGCACGGCCCAGGCCTGGAGCGATTCCGAACTCCTTCGCGTCTGGTTGAAGCTCATCCATTAAGTCGCCTGAATCTTTTTCATCCTTCCTCTAGACATCTCGCGCAGAGATGGTAAAATAGTTGTGTACATTTTATAGGCACCTGTAGGAGGGATTTGATGAAGATTTGCAACCTGATGCTGTCCGTTGCTGCAAGCGGGCTGGCCTTGACTGTTTTTGGCGCGGAGGGGCTTCGCTTTTCCCCGTCCGAAAGCCTGTGGTACACCCAGCCTGCCGGGGTTGTCGAGATGGAGGTTCCGTGGGCCGCCGGCAAGACGCCGTGCGGCAACCTGCCGGGCGTCGCCAACCGCGATCCCTGGGAGTCGCAGAGCCTGCCGGTCGGCAACGGACGCCTCGGCGGCACAGTCTTCGGCGGCGACCGGCGAGACCGCGTCAACCTGAACGAGGTCTCGCTCTGGTCGGGCGGACCGAACCTCCCGGGGAACGGCAGCGGCTATGCGTACGGTCCGACATCCGGCAAGGACCAGTTCGGGTCCTACCAGCCGTTCGGCAACCTCTTCGCCGAGTACGACCTCTCGGGACAGACGTCGGACTACACGCGTTCGCTCGACCTCCGTCAGGCCATCGCGCGCACCGAGTTCGTCAACGGCGGCGTCCGTCACCAGCGCATGGTCTTCGCGAGCCGTCCCGACGACGTGCTCGTCTATGCCGCGCGCGTCGACAAGCCGGGTGCGCTCACGGCGAAGGTCGGCCTCGTGCCGTGCCATGACGTTGCGTACACGATTGAGGGCGACACGATCGTCATGCGCGGCACGCTCGCGAACGGCGAGGTCTTCGAAGGACGCCTCTCCGTTCGGATCGCGGACGGGAAGGGGAAGGCGTCCGTCGTCGGCGGCGCGAAGACGGTGCAGGTCACGTACGAGGGCCGTGGGGACGGGACGCGTCCCGCATTCGATCCCCAGGGTATCCCGTATTTCCAGGTGACGGGCGCGACGGGCTTCGACGCGTTCCTTGCGCTCGGAACGGATTACAAGGAGGACTTCAAGGCGAACTGGAAGGGCGAGGATCCCGCGAAGCGCAACCAGAAGACGATCGCCGGCGCGAAGGCCAAGTCGCTCAAGCAGCTCCGCACGACGCATGTCTCGGACCACGGCGCGCTGTACCGGCGGATGTCCCTTGACCTCGGCAAGACGGATCCCGAGACCGCGAAGCTGCCGACGGACAAGCGGCTTGCGAAGTACCGCCAGACGCTGACGGATCCGGAGCTTGAGGCGCTCGTGTACCAGTACGGACGCTACGTGCTCATCGCGGGATCGCGTCCCGGGAACCTGCCGCTTAACCTGCAGGGCATCTGGAACGACAAGGTCCATGCGGCCTGGGCGTGCGACTACCACAACAACATCAACCTCCAGATGTGCTATTGGGGCGCGGAGGTCGCGAACCTCTCCGAATGCCACCTGACGTTCCTTGACTTCATCCGTGTGATGGAGGAGCCGCTTCACAATATGACGGTGAAGAACTTCGGTCCGGACAAGAAGGGCTGGACGACGCGCATCTCGCAGAATCCCTGGGGCGGCGGCGGCTGGGTGAAGTGGAATCCGCCCGTCAACGCGTGGTACGCGCTGCATCTCTGGGACCATTACCAGTACACGCAGGACCGCGCGTATCTCGCGACGGTCGGCTATCCCGCGCTCAAGGAGATCTGCGCGTTCTGGGAGACGATGCTCAAGGAGGCGCCGGACGGCAAGCTCGTCTCGCCGCAGGGCTGGTCGCACGAGTGGGGCCCCGTCGAGGACGGCGTCTCGCACGACCAGCAGCTGATCTGGGAGCTTTTCGACAACACGGTGAAGGCGGCCTCGATCCTTGGCGTGGACAAGGACTGGACGAAGAAGATCGCCGACATGCAGAAGCGTCTCGACATGCCGCGGGTCTCGCCGAACGGCTATCTGCAGGAGTGGCGCGAGGACCGTCCGCAGATGGTGAGCGGACACCGTCACACGTCGCACCTCATCGGTGTCTGCCCGGGCACTATGCTCTGGAACCAGCCGAATACGAAGGACCTCATTCCCGCGGCGGAGAAGTCCCTTGACCTGCGCGGCGGCG
>CAMEZU010000200.1 GCA_945947925.1 uncultured Verrucomicrobiota bacterium | reverse complement strand
TGGCACGCCTAGGCTTGCCATTGAGAATTACATTGCCTCAAACGGCGATTCGCGTCATCCAACTGGTGGCGTACCCGAATTTAGGTTTAAAACCCTTTACCCAACACGGTCTTCGTTCATCAAAAAGCGAGCCTATGTCGGAAGAAAGAATATCAACGAGATTCGGCAATACCAGATCTTCTCGAATCGAATGACGCTCGATGATATCCTTGAAATACACCTCGGTATAAAGGCGTTTCAAATAAGCCGCGCGCTCTTCGCCATCCGCCATTCTCGCAGCAGCCGGCATCCCGCCCCATGTCAAATAGCGACGGAATGCCTCCATCTTATCCGTAAGACCTGAAACAGGGAAATATTCCGCAAACGAAAGCGGCCAAACATGAATGACCTGCCCGCGATCCCTGGTATACGAACGATGAACTCGACGTCATCCACAGGCAGTCCGCCTGACAATGTCGCCGCAACTTGGGTGAATGACGCAGATACGCCCGAATTCACTCCTCAGCAGACTATCTCCTGCGTCATGAACTCGGCGCGGTACTGCTTAAGGAAGTACTGGTCGGTCATGAGCGAGAGATAGTCCGCGACGATGCGGGCGGGCGCAGTCTCGTCGCGGTAGGAGGAGGGAAAGTGGCGCAGGAAGTCCCGCCACACCGCACTCTCCCTGTCGTCACGCTCGACCGCGTCGAGATAGACCTCGAAGAGCATCGCCATCATCCGCGTGAACCTGCCGCGCTGGTCGGCGAGGAGGTCGCATCCGTAGATGCGCGCACCGTTGAACGCCTTCATCTCCCTGTACGCCTCGAAGACCTCGGGCGAGAACTCGAGGTGGCCCTTGCCGAAGCTGTGCTCGACGATGTCCGTGCAGAGCGTCCCGATGATGTCGGTGTTGCGCTTCCCGAGGACGCTCGCGCACCTCTCCGGGATGTCCGTCCGCTTGATTATGCCGACGGCGATCGCGTCCTCCATGTCCTTGCCGATGTAGGAGATTATGTCCGAGACGCGCACGACGCATCCCTCGAGCGTGGACGGGAACACCTGGCGGTCGAAGCCGGGCGTCTTCATGCACTCGGCGAGGTTCGCCTCCAGCCTCTCCCACGTGAGGTTCCTTCTGTCGTACTCGTACACCGGCGCCTCGATCTCGCCGTTGTGCCCGAGGATTCCGTCGAGAACCGGCAGCGTGAGGTTGAGCCCGCGCCCGCCCTTCTCGAGGTGCTGTAGCACGCGCACGGACTGCGCGTTGTGCATGAACGTGCCCGCGCCGTGCTTCGCCAAGAGCCTCGCGAGCTCGGCTTCGCCCGTGTGTCCGCACGGCGTATGGCCGATGTCGTGTCCGAGCGCGATGGCCTCGATGAGGTCCTCGTTCAGGCGCAGGCAGCGTCCGATGGACCTCGCGATCCTGGAGACCATCTGCACGTGGAGGAACCTGCGCGAGACGTGGTCGTTCCTGACCTGGAAGAAGACCTGCGTCTTGTCCATGTACCGCGCGTAGGCGTGGCAGTGCATGATGCGATCCGCGTCGTGCGCGAACGGCGTCCTGTAGTACCCGCGCTCCCCGCGCTCCGCGACTCTCCTGCATGCCGCGGGATCGCTGCTGAAGCACGCGTGCTCCCCGTCCAGCACCGCCCTCTCGACATCCAGGCTCGACTCCGCGACCCGACGCAGCACTTCCCTGTCTTTTTCCATACTGTCTCCTGTTGCCGTCTACTTGATCGCACGACATTCCTCTGCAAGCGAACGCATCGGACGCTCCACAATGCCGCGGACACCGAGTTCGTCCAGAAGCTCGTCCGAGCAGGTGGTGATGTACGAGCAGTTGCGCGAAGCATACCACTGTCCGGTTGAAAGCGCGGCCTCGACACGTTCTGGCGTCAGGCTGGCGAACCTCACGCCCCCGCTCCGCCAGAGGGTCGACAGAAAACCCATCGTGGTCCAGTCGCCAGAGCCTTCAGGATTGATCACGTTGTCGTTGACGAAGCCGGGGACCACCTGCCAGTCATGATCGAGGAAGCGGAAGCGAGCACCGTCCGGTCCGCCGAGCGTCTGGATGAAGAGCTTATCGGGGTAGCGCTCCACGAAGGAGACGTCAGGGAAGTCTTCGTTGGAGAACTTGACGACATCCGCGAGCTCGACACTCTTCATGCAGGCCGGATCCTTGGGGTTGCAGGGCTCGAAGTAGACGAGCGTGCCCTTCTCCCTGACGATCCGCGCAAGCTCGCGGTGTCCGGCCGCGGCGGTGTCGAAGAAGAAGACGTCCGGGACGAAGTCCAGTCCCGCCGCGAGCTCCCGAGCCTGGTCGATCTTGATGTACTTCCAGCGCGGGAACCGGCTATTGACGCCGGCTGCCTTGTCCTTCGCGTTGGAGGTGCGGATGGCCTTCCTGTTCGGACCGCCCTCCACCTTCGTCGTACATACGGTGAGGAGCGTCGTCCCGCCATCCGGCCCGTTGGTGACGAACCGCGTGTCGCAACCGAAGTCCGCAAGTCCGGACTTCAGGAGCCGCCCCTCCTCCGTATCGTCGAAGCGACCGATGGGGAGGGCATGCCAGCCGAGGACGGCGAGCAGCTTGGAAACCACGCCGCCGGTTCCTCCGACCTCGTGCGCCATAACCTGTTCGGGAGCCTTGCGGTTCTCCTTCAAGGTAATGGTGTCATAGTTGAACATTCCCCCGATCAAACATGTTGGCTTACTCATTTTGAAGTCCTTTCTGACTTGTGTCCACCTACGTCAACTGTCATATTCCTGCGCCCTTACGGACATTCTGCAAAATTTTTATGTAACCCAGCGCATCGTCCGGCAACCTATACTCCAGCTGCCCGCGATCGCGCAGTTCCATCAGCAGTCGGCCAAGAACGTTTGGCCCGGAATAATTCACCCCGTCGCCCGCCGGTTTCACGCCCCAGCAGTCCGGCTTCGCCTTCGGGAAGGCCGTCTGGTCCTCAACGATGAATCTGCCGCGGCTCCGCTCAAGTTCCGTCCGGAACAGCTCGCACTGCTCGTATTTCCTCATAAGCGCGAACTTCAGCGCATCGAGGATCATCGAGCCCCAGTCGGGACGGCGATACGCCTTTTCATAGCTCTTGACCGTGAGCTTGACCTCATAGCAGATCTTGTCGTTTGCGGTGATGTCGTTCCATATTCTCCTGATAATCTCCGGATCCGTGAACTTCATCAGCTGGAAAACCTGCTCCGCGTTCTTGAACGCAACGCCGTCGACGACAATCGGCGTCGCGTAGAAGTTGCAGAAGACACCCCACTCCTCGTCGACCTTCCGGATCCGCACGCAGTCGGCGATCGGATAGGTCTGATACCCGAAATACTGCGGATAGTTGTCACGGATGAACGCGGCGACGCTGTAGAAACTCATGCCGACACCACCTCCCGGCTTGTCAGGACCCACTTGCCTTTCTGCTGTTCGACGTCGATCTTCTCGACCTTGAGGATCCTGACGTTCTTCTCGCAGAAGACGGCGACGTTCTTCTCGCCGTCCGGCTTGCTCTGCGCCGTCGGCCAGACATTGAACAGGACGCCGAGTCCGTTCAGAAGTTCCGCCGCAGCCTTCTCCTCCTCAAGTCCGTTCGTCCTTGAGCCCGTCAGCGTCATCCCGATCCACTTCCTGAACAGCTTGCCGTGCTCCAGTACCTTCGCCGGCGCCTTTACCCCCAGCGCCGACTCGACCTTCGTAACGACAGACGCATTCGGCGGCGGTTTCGACATGAGGTGATTATCTTCCGTCAGGTCAGGAATCTCGACGGTGTAGAGGTAGTGCGCGGGAGCTTTCGCCCCTTTCAGCGCGCGCGGGTTCGAGTAGTGGACGGCAGACCGCTCGGACTCCGTAAGATAAACGCCGAAGCCATACTTGATGCCCGTACCGGCACCTGCGCGACTTAAGTCGAACCTGTCAAACAGCTCAGGGGACCCATGGTACATTATCATCTGCTGCTTCCTTTCACGCGTGTGTTTTGAATCACGTCCTTTCAGTTATGTATAAACGATGACTTTTTCTGAGCCTTTCATATAATCCGCAAAGTCATATCGCAATCCTCGTAGCTCGCTCCAGTTTTTTT
>CAMEZU010000199.1 GCA_945947925.1 uncultured Verrucomicrobiota bacterium | reverse complement strand
TTCTTGTGATTGTCTTTTTCATTGTTTCCCCTTTGTTGCTCAAGCGTGTCACTCGAGATTCCGCATCCTACGGTACTATTATATCACATTTGAGGATGGTTGAAAATCCACTCTGGGGTGGCGAGCGCCTCCCCCACGGGTGGGGCCTGCCGTTATCCTGGGGTCTTGGGTCTTGGCGTCTTGTCTAACCGCAGGCTCATGCTGTTGCATTGGCTGACGGTTGGAGCGCTCCTGGGACGGGGGCTTCCAACCGCGAGCCAAGGCTAGGTGCCTTGACTGGGGGTTGGGCAGGACGCCAGGACGCCAAGACGCCAGGACGGGAGCGGGCGGGACCATCTCTCCTTCCGATGCGGCATCGGAAGATGTTTTGATGCCGCATCAAAAGGTGCTCTGATGCCGCATCAAAAAACGAAGGGCAACCTCCGGGTGGGAGATTGCCCTTTTGCCTTTCGACGCGAACCGAATTACTGGGCGTCGAAGTTGCGCTTGCCGATCACCTTGAAGAAAGATCCGGATTCGGACTTGTCGAAGGTGGCCTCGCCGTTCTTGACTTCCGCAACGACCGTGCGGGCTGTGGCGTCGCCGACCGCATTCACCGTCTGGCCCGCAACGACCTGATAGGCTGCCGTCGGATCGGTTCCCTCGACCGTGACCGTGATTTCCGCGCCAACAATCTTCATCGCGGCAATCGTCGGAGCCGCAATCTCGCGGAACGTGTCAACCCTGATCGCATCGCCCACGGTGAGCGCGTTGCCCTGGCCGGACGCGGACTTCTCGGTCGTCGTGGACGCATAGGAGTTGACGAGCTGCGGCTTGCCGTCCACAATCGGCGCCAGCGCCGTCCCGGCCTCCGTCTTCACGCGCGTGTCGAGGAGGTAGACGCCGAACTTGCCTTCCGCATACTTCTTCTCCGCATAGACCGCGCTGTCGATCTCGAAGACCACCGGCGGGCACTTGCCGTTCTTCGCGAGCGGCGCGAGCAGCACGATCGCATCGTCCTTGTTGACACAGGTGCCGTCCGTGTTGATGCCGCCGAACTGCGCGCCCGTCGTCCACACGAGCGCGTAGCACTCGCCGTCCAGCACCGGGTTGCCGTCCGCATACTTGTCCTGTCCCGGCGTCGAGAACGAAATCAGCACGTCATCCGCCGCCGCAAAGGCACCCATCGCCATCACCGCACACCCAATCGACAGAAGCTTCTTCATGTCTCTTTTCCTCTCCTTAAACTGTCTAACCTCAAATCACGCACGCTTACGCTTCAGCGCAAGCCCCGCCACGCCCACCAACAGCAGGAGCCCGCTCGTCCGCTCAGGCACCGCCCGGAAGACCGCCGGTGTCGTCGCCTTCATGCTGAGCATGTCCGTCGCCCACACATTCGCCGCGAGATCGGCATACGTGTAGCAACTGGAGAGGTAGTTGTAGTTGAGGTCGAAAAGACGGACAATGTAATTTTCGTACATGCTGTCCGACCCAAGCGACACGTTCGTATCAATCGCACTCCCCGACGTCACCGCATCAAGCGCCGTGTAGTCGCTGAGATTTTCACCCGAAACACCGTAGATGACGGCGTAACTGTATTTCTCCTTTAGGCTGGGATCGACCGTCCAGTAAAGCATCATATCAGCCTTTGCAATCCCTGCCGCAAGGCCGAGAATCATCGTCAGAATCAGTTTCCGCATATATTTTTCCCCATTTAAAGTAACTTCAACTGATAGAGTTGTCAACATTATAGCAAAAATTTTTGGGAATGTCTTGCCGAGTGGAAAAATTTAGGATTAAGGGACAGGTTGTGAAGCTGGGGCTGGCGCAGGCGGGGCGGGCTTTGGGACAGCGGGGATGGAAGGCGCAGCCGGTGGGCCAGTCGGTCGGGGGAGGGACTGTCCCCGGGATGTCCGCGAGGGGGGCGTCTTTCGGCGCGTCGAGGCGCGGGACGGCAGCGAGGAGTCCCTGGGTGTAGGGATGGCGCGGGTTGCGGAGGACGGTGCGGACGGGTCCCCTTTCCACAATCTCACCCGCGTACATCACGTTGACGAATTCGGAATAGCGCGCGACAAGGCCGAGGTTGTGCGTGATCAGCAGCACCGCCATGCCGCGTTCGGACGCGATGCGGGCGATGAGGTCGAGGACCTCCTGCTGCGTCGTCACGTCAAGGGCCGTGGTCGGTTCGTCCGCGATGAGGAGGTCTGGCTCGGCCGCAAGCGCCATCGCGATCATCACGCGCTGCTGCTGTCCGCCGGACATCTCGCAGGGATACTTGCGGGCGGTCTCGGGCGGGAGGCCGACGGAGGAGAGGAGGGATTGGATGCGGAGGGGTGGCGAAGACGCCGACCCTCCGGGGGGGATTGCCTCTTCGATCTGCTTGCCGACGCGCATGACGGGGTTGAGGGACTGCATCGGATTCTGGAAGATGTAGGCGATGCGGGGACGGCCCTCGATTGTTCCGGAGATTTCGGCGCGGTCGACGAGTCCGCCGATGGCGAGCGCCGTCAGCGACTTGCCGCAGCCCGATTCGCCAACGAGGGCGACGCGTCCCTTCTTGGGGATTTCGAACGAGATGCCGCGGACGGGGACCGATCGCCGGTCCCCGCCGAGGCGGAACGCGATGCGCAGGTTGTCAATCTTCAGCAGCATGGCGTTTGCGCAGGACGAGGCGGGTGAGCACGAGATGGCAGGCGACGAAAGCGACCGCGCCGAGGATGACCCAGGGCAGGTTGTGCGCCGCAGCCGCCTTGCCCTGCTGCACGAGCTCGAGATAGGTGATGTCGCCGGCGGTGCGTCCGAGCCAGAAGCCGACGAGGGCGAGGATGGCGGACCAGATGCCGGCGCCGAGTCCCGTGAAGAGCGCGAACGAGCCGAGCGGCATGCGGGAGATGCCGGCGGGAATGGAGATGAGCTGGCGGATCACGGGGATGAGACGGCAGACGAAGGTCGTGGCGGCGCCGTAGCGGTTGAAGACCTCACAGGCGCGATTGAGCGGCTCGGGCTTCACGAAGAACCACTTCCCGTACTTGAGGAGAAACGGCTTGCCGACCCAGAGCGCGAGGTAGTAGTTCACGAAGGCGCCGAGGAGCGAGCCGAGGATGCCGACGAGAATCGCGGCGACAAGCGCTGCGGCGGGGGCGAGGCCGAGTTCGCCGCGCGCGGCAAGGAAGCCGGCGGGAATCATCACGACCTCGCTCGGAAACGGAATGAAGCTCGATTCGACCGCCATGAAGACGAAGACAAGGACGAGTCCCCAGGTCGGGGCAATCGCCGCGAGGGCGTCGAGATGTCCGGCAAGTGTTTCTAGCATACCATCCAGTCCTTGAAGAAGGTGCGGTCGGTGACGCCGCTGCCCTTCGTGTAGGCGGCGACAATCTGGCGGGCGCGGGCGAGGTCCGCATCGGACTTCGGTCCGCCGACGAGGAGCGCGGTCGGTCCGGGCAGGCCTTCGCTCGCGATCAGCGTGCCGCGCGCGGACTCGGCCTTGAGGACCGCGTTGTCGTTGCGGTCGCGTCCGACGATGAGGCCCGTGCCGTCGGGGAGCCGGAAGTGGCGCCCGACGGCGAGCAGCTCGACGAGGCGGCGCGTGCGCAGACCCTCGTGCTCCAGGAGGTCCTTGAGCTTGCGTCCGTACCCTTCCTCGGTCAGCTTGCAGCCGCCGGCGGGGGACGGATAGTTGACGATGCCAAACTCGGCGGCGAGCTGGATCTGGCGCTCGCGTCCGCGTCCTTGGAGATCCAGCAGCCGCGTGCGGTCGAGCTTGCCTTCCGTCTCGGGGAGGGTCGGCTCGAGGAGGAGCGCGGAGAGCGGACGCACGAGGCGTCCCTCAAGTCCGGAGCTCTTCGCGACGATGCCGAGGGACTGCTTGTTCTGGCTCATCGGACGCTGTCCCATGACCTCGCCCGTGGCGACGAAGTCGAAGCCGCGCGCGAGCATCATCTCGCCGGCGCGGCGGATCATCGTCGCGTGGCAGTCGATGCAGGGGTTCATCGCGCCGCCGAAGCCGTGGGGCGGATTCTCGATGAGAGCGATCTCGTCGTCCGTAAAGTCAACGACGTTCAGCGGGATGCCAAGCGCCGCGGCGGCCTGTTCGGCGGCCTTGG
>CAMEZU010000198.1 GCA_945947925.1 uncultured Verrucomicrobiota bacterium | reverse complement strand
GTCGGCGACCTTGTGCTCGAGGGCGTCGACCGTCGTGCGGAGCGCCTTCATCGCGCAGAGGATCGTCTCGGAGTCGGTGCCGTTCAGCGCCTCGTCCAGCTTCTTGACGCCCGCCTTGAGGTTGTCGAGGCCGGAGCCGATCTCGACGAGTTCCTCCTTGAGGGCGCAGGTGCCGCTGGAGACGCCGACCTTCTCGGCCTTCGCGAACGCCTCGACCGTGTCGAGATACTCGCCCTTCACGGCCGGCATGACCATCTCCGTCGCGATGTCGCGGGCGCAGGTGCCCTCGATGCGGACGCGGGTCGCGTAGTCCTCGAGGAGGATCTCGTAGCGGCTCTTGAGCTCGCGCTCGGACATGACACCGTACTTCTTGAAGAGCGCGGCGTTCTCCTTCTTGATGAGCGCCTGCAGGGCCTGCAGCGTGTTCGTCGCGTTCGGGAGTCCGCGCTTCGCGGCCTCCTCGATCCAGTTGGCCTCGTAGCCGTTGCCGTTGAAGATGACGCGCTTGTGCGTCTTCAGGATGTCCTGGAGGATCTTCTGTAGCGCGCTGTGGAACGCGGCGGTGTGCTCACCGGCCTTGGCCTTGCCCGCGGCGCCAGACTTCTCGAGCTCGATTGCGATGCGCTCGACCGACTCCGCGACAATCGTGTTGAGAACCATCGTCGGACCGGCGCAGCAGACGCTGGAGCCCGGGGCGCGGAACTCGAACTTGTTGCCCGTGAAGGCGAACGGCGAGGTGCGGTTGCGGTCCGTCGCATCCTTCGGCAGCACCGGCAGGACGTCGACGCCGAGCTTCATCGCATCGGCCTTCTTGGACTTGGACGTCGCGCCCTTCTCCAGACGCTCGACCACTTCCGCGAGCTGGTCGCCGAGGTAGATCGAGATGACCGCCGGCGGCGCTTCGTTCGCGCCGAGACGGTGATCGTTGCCGGCGCCCGCGACCGAGGCGCGGAGGATGTCCGCGTGCTTGTCGACGGCCTCGATGATCGCGCAGAGGATCGTGAGGAAGATCGCGTTCTCGTCAGGGTTGGAGCCCGGGTCGAGGAGGTTCTTGCCGCCGTAGCTGACGGACCAGTTGTTGTGCTTGCCGCTGCCGTTGATGCCGGCGTAGGGCTTCTCGTGCAGGAGGCACTTCAGGCCGTACTTCTCCGCGACGTTGCGGAGCGTGTCCATCACGAGCATATTGTGGTCGGACGCAAGGTTCAGCTCCTCGAACTGCGGGGCGAGCTCGAACTGCGCCGGGGCGACCTCGTTATGGCGCGTCTTCGCCGGGATACCGAGCTTCCAGAGCTCGCGCTCGACGTCGTTCATGAACGAGAGGATGCGGTCCGGAATCGTGCCGAAGTAGTGGTCCTCAAGCTGCTGGCCCTTCGCGGACGGCGCGCCGAAGAGCGTGCGGCCGGTGAGGACGAGGTCAGGACGCTTCTCCCAGTACTTCTTGTCAATGAGGAAGTATTCCTGCTCTGCGCCGAGCGTGCAGCCCGTGTGCGCCTCGTCCTTGCCGAAGAGCTTCATGAGGCGCTTGAGCGACTTGTCGAGCGCCTGCATCGAACGGAGGAGCGGCGTCTTCTTGTCGAGAGCCTCGCCCGTGTAGGCGCAGAAGGCCGTCGGAATGCAGAGCGTCGCGCCGTTGGAGTGGCGCTTGATGAACGCCGGGGAGGTCGGATCCCACGCCGTGTAGCCGCGCGCCTCGAACGTCGCGCGGATGCCGCCGGAGGGGAACGAGGAAGCGTCAGGCTCGCCGACGATCAGGTTCTTGCCGCTGAACGACATGATCGGCTCGCCGTCCTTCATCTCGAGGAAGGAGTCGTGCTTCTCGGCCGTGGAGCCGGTCATCGGGAGGAACCAGTGCGTGTAGTGCGTCGCACCGCGGTCCATCGCCCACTTCTTGATCGCATGCGCGACTTCGCCGGCGATGGAGGGATCGAGAGGCTTCCCGTCCTGAATCGTCGCCTGCAGCTTCTTCGCCGTATCCTTCGAGAGATACGTCTTGATCGCTTCGGGTCCAAACACATCGGCGCCGAAATCGGACACCTTCTTCGCTTCCTCCATCATCGCTTTGTCTCCTTGTTGTTGGATGCGCTATTCGCATCTGCGGAGATATAAGCAGAAGGCGTGCCAATGGCCATTCAGGGTGTAGTCGGGCAAATCTTATACAAAGATTGTAAAACGAGGTGAAAGGAGTTACATGTAGGGGCGGCGAGGACACCGCCCCTACAGGCGAGGACAACGCCCCGCAGGATTTACCGGTTCGTCGCGTAGAGCGGACCGAAGTTCTTGCAGGCGCGGTAGTCGGCGCCCGTCGGATCGTCGGAGGAACCGAAGAGCCCCCAGCAGTGCGGCTGGAAGACCTGTTCCTCGGGGACGTTGTGCATCGCGACCGGGATGCGGAGCATCGAGGCGAGCGTGATGAGGTCCGCGCCGACGTGTCCGTACGCAATCGCGCCGTGGTTCGCGGCCCAGGCGTTCATCACGGAGTAGACGTCCTTGAAGAAGCCCTTGCCGGTGAGCCGCGGCGTGAACCACGTGCACGGCCACTCGGGGTTCGTGCGCGCCATGAGCGTCTTGTTCTGCTCCGCGTCGAGCTCGACGGACCAGCCTTCGGCGATCTGCAGGACCGGACCCTGGCCCTTCACCGTCGAGATGCGGATCATCGTCAGCGGCATCCCCTTCGGCGTGAGGAACGAGCTCGAGAAGCCGCCGCCGCGGAAGTACTCGACGCCCGCCGGGACCCACTTCGTGGCCTTCATCGTCGCATCGATGTCCTTCTGCGTGACCTCCCACCAGTTCTTGAAGACGCTCTTGCCCTTCTCCTTCATCGCGCCCGCGGCGTCCAGGCAGCAGGAACCCGAGTTGAGGAGGTGGATGATGCCCTGCTTCGCATCCTTCGGGAGCCCCTTCCCGGTCGCGCGCTTCACGGCAGCGTCGGACCAGTACGTGCGCACGTCGGCGAACATCGCGGCCTTGTTGGTGAGCAGCCACAGCATGAGCATGCACACGCCGTTGAGGATGTCGTTCTCGGTCGCCATGACCATCGGCATCTTCTTGCCGTTCCAGTCGAAGGACGAGTTGCACAGGGCCTCCATGACGTCACCGTTCGGCCAGTGGTCGGTCCACTGGCGCTGGCCCTGGAAGCCGCCCGCGATCGCATTGCGGCCGACGGCCTCCTCGCCGAAGCCCATCTCCTTGAGCTTCGGGTTGCCGACCATCATGTCGCGGCAGATGATCGCCATCTTGGCGATGAACTCCCAGTCGGCGTCCTTCGCCGCGCGGCTCTTCTGGATGGCCTTGGGATTGTAGTCCTTGCCTTCCTTGCAGTTCTTCTTCATCCACGCGAGGCACTTCTCGTACTCCTCCTTGTCGTAGATGCCTTCCTCGATGCGGCGCAGAATCTCGCACTCGTCCATGTTCTCCGGCGCGAGGCCGAAGTAGTCGTTCATGAGGTTGACGTCGAGGAACGAGCCCGGGATGCCCATCGCGGACGAGCCGATCGAGAGGTAGCTCTTGCCCTTCATCATCGCGACGGCGAGACCCGCCTTCGTGAAGCGGAGAATCTTCTCGGCGACATCGGGGGCGATCTTCGCGGACTCATCGCGGTTCTGCACCTCGTGCCCGTAGATGCCGTACGCGGGGAGACCCCGCTGCGCGTAGCCCGCGAGCATGCAGGCGAGGTAGACGGCGCCGGGACGCTCCGTGCCGTTGAAGCCCCAGACGGCCTTCGGCATCTGCGTGTCGAGATCCATCGTCTCCGTGCCGTAGCACCAGCACGGCGTCACCGAAAGCGACACGCCGACGTTGTTGTCGCGGAACTTGTTGGCGCACATCGCCGCCTCGAAGCGCCCGCCGATCGTCGTGTCGGCGATGACGCACGCGACGGGCGTGCCGTCCGGATACGTCAGGTTGTCGCTGATCAGCTTCGCGGCCGCCTTGGCCATCTCCATCGTCTGGTCTTCGAGCGACTCGCGGACACCGCGCCGGCGGCCGTCGATGATCGGGCGGATGCCCACCTTCGGAAAACCATTATGCGTAAACACGGTCTGTGCCATGTCGAATTTCCTCCCCTGTGTTCGTGAAATGAAACAACAAG
>CAMEZU010000197.1 GCA_945947925.1 uncultured Verrucomicrobiota bacterium | reverse complement strand
CGGGAGCCGCCGCCTCGCTTTCGGGCCAGGCGAACCTCTGGAACGGGTCCTGCGCAGGAATCGAGGCTTTGTTTGGATCCGACAACTGTTGCTTCATCACCGCGAACAGCGTCGACGATCTAGCGAAGGGCAAGGTCTTCCTGCAATTCGACTTTGCGACGGAGCAGCCGATGATCGTGAATTACGGACTGGCCGCATCGGGCAACGCCGCCACGAATGCGGGCAAGAGCCTGACGGACTTCCGTGTCGAGGTTTCGCCGGATGGCACGAGCTGGGTGTCGGTGAGCGAAGTCCATGGCGCGACCGTGCCGAAGACCGGAACAGGCGAGATGTGGTACGGAACGGTGCATACGGCCTTCGGCATCAGCAATCCGCCGGCAGACGTTTACGTCAGGAAGGGCGGCGCGCTGGTGCTTTCGGGTACGGTCAGCGGCACGGTTCGTCTGGACGACGGCGCTATCCTGAAGGTCGATCCGACGTCCGCGTTGACCTTCGCCGCGGAATCGACGCTTGTCCTTCCGGAAGCAGGTGTCGCCGTGATCGATTGCTCGGCAGTGGAACTGACGGATTCTTCCGCGTCCCAGACGATTCTCTCAGGCGTGGCACTGACCGACGCACAACTCGCGCAGCTTGCGCTTCGCGGCAAGCCGTGGATGAAGCTCGTGGTCGAAGACGGCGACCTTGTCCTCAGGCTCGAGAAGCATCCGCCGAAGATCCTCTTCCTCTAAGCCGTTGCCTTGCCGCGATTTGTCCGAGGGACGCATCTCAGATGCTGAGGTCAGTCAAGACCGCGCAGCGGTGTTGACTGACCGAGTACCTTCCGCTGATTATTTTGCGTCCGCCGACGTTGGGCGATTGTGGTATAATATCAGTCAAAACTATGAAACTTTCTGGTACGATTACAGCCCTGGTCACGCCGTTCGCGAAGGACGGTTCCGTTGACTACGGCAAGCTGAAGGAGCTCGTCGAGCTCCAGGTCGCCGGTGGCGTCGAGGGCATCTGCCCCGTCGGCACGACGGGCGAGTCTCCGACCCTTGATCATGCCGAGCATCACAAGGTCATCGAGAAGGTGATCGAATTCGCTGCGGGCAAGGTCAAGATCCTGGCCGGCACGGGGGCGAACTCCACGGCCGAGGCGGTGTCGCTGACGAAGGCGGCGATTGCGGCCGGCGGCTCCGACGCCTGCCTCCAGGTGACGCCTTACTACAACAAGCCGAATGCCGAGGGCCTTTATCGTCACTTCATGACGGTTGCCGACCTCGGGCTGCCGGTTGTCCTCTACAACGTGCCCGGCCGCGCCGGCAAGGAGATTCCGCTCGACGTGGTCGCGCGTCTCTGCACGCATCCGAACATCATCGCCATCAAGGAGGCGGCGGGGTCCGTCGAGCGCGTCAGCGCGATCAAGGACTTCGCGCCCGACTTCACGGTTCTCTCCGGCGACGATTCGCTTGCGGTCCCGATGATTTCGGTCGGCGCCGAGGGTGTCATCTCGGTGGCTTCGAACGTGATTCCGCGCGAGATGAGCGACATGGTCCGCCTGGCGATGGCCGGCGACTTCCTCAAGGCCCGCGAGCTTCACCGCACGTATTATCCGCTCTTCCACAACCTTTTCATCGACACGAATCCCGTGATGGTGAAGGAGGCGCTGTGGCTGATGGGCCGCATCGAGCGCGTTTTCCGTCTGCCGCTCTGCGAGACGACCGAGAAGAACCTCGAGACGATGCGTGCGACGCTGGCCAAGGTCGGCCTTGTCTGAGGGACTCTTTCCATGCGCATCGGATTCGGCTACGATTCCCATGTGTTCACGGACGCCGCCAAGCCGCTGGTGCTGGGCGGTGTTCTCATTCCCGACAGTCCGGGGCTGAAGGCGCATTCCGACGGGGACGTCCTGATCCATGCGGTCATTGACGCGCTCTTCGGGGCGGCGGCCCTCGGGGACATCGGGTCCCATTTCCCGGATACGGACGCGGCGTGGAAGGACGCCGACTCGGCGCTGCTTCTGGAGACTGCGATGGCCGAGGTGCGGGCGGCGGGCCATCAGCTCGGGAACCTCGACGTCACCGTCATCTGCGAGCGTCCGCGTCTGCGTCCCCACGTCGAGGCGATCCGCGCCCGTCTCGCCCGGATTCTCGGCGTTGACGTTGCGCAAGTTTCCGTCAAAGGCAAGACGAACGAGAAGATGGACGACGTCGGTGCCGGGAAGGGCATTGTCGTCCATGCCGCCGTGCTCCTTGAATCATGAACATTGAAGCCGAATTCGCCAAGCTCTCCGCGGTCAAGCCGCTGAAGACGAACCTCTCCCGAGAACTGACCGTCGCCGTCATGGGCGCGGGCTCGCGCGGCAACGAATATCCCGCCTACGGCAAGCTGTTTCCCGGCACGCTGCGGGTCGTTGCCGTGTCGGACGTCAACGCCTACCGGCGCGACCGCATGGGCGACGCCTGGGACATCCCCGCCGAACGCCGCTTCGGCGACTATCACGAGATGCTCGAGGCGGGGCGGAACGGGAAGCTCGCCGACATCCTGCTCATCGCGCTGCCCGACAATCTTCACTTCGAGCCGGCAATGGAGGCGATGCGGCAGGGCTACGACATCCTGCTCGAGAAGCCGATGGCGCAGACAGAAGCCGAGTGCCGTGCGCTCCTCGCGCGTCAGCACGAGACGGGCGTCATGGTGGCGGTCGGACACGTCCTTCGGTATTCGCCGTATTTCCGCGCGCTCAAGCAGGCGCTCGACCTCGGCCTTGTCGGCGAGCTCGTGAACATCCAGCACCAGGAGCCGGTCCTCTACGCCCATATGGCCCATTCCTTCGTGCGCGGCAACTGGCACGATTCGAAGGTGACGACGCCGATGATCGTGGCGAAGTGCTGCCATGACCTCGACATCCTCAAGTGGATGGTCGGGAAGCGCTGCGAGGCCGTGAGCGCCGAGGGCGGCGTCTACCTGTTCAGGTCCGACAAGGCGCCCGCCGACGCGCCGCTCCGGTGTACGGACGGCTGTCCGCACGAGAAGGACTGTCCCTATTCGGCGCTTGAGATCTACGACCGCAAGCGCTGGTTCATGTACGTTTTCGACGTGCCGAAGGACTGCTCCTCCGAGGTGCTGCGCGAACAGCTCGAGAAGACGGACTACGGACGCTGCGTCTACCGGTGCGACAACGACCAGCCGGACCACATCGTCGCGGCTCTGCGGTTCGAGGGCGGGGTCACGTGCAGCTTCACGATGGACGCCTTTACGCCCTGGGGCGGACGCCGGACGCGCATCATGGGCACGCTCGGCTACATCGAGGGCGACGGCAAGACCTTCACGCTTCACCGCTTCGACACCGGCAAGGCCTATCCCTGGGCGTTCGTTCCGCCGGAAGGCGACAACTACCGGGAGAGCGGACACGCGGGCGGGGACCTGGCGCTCATCCGCGACTTCCTCGAGGCCGTCGACACGCGGGACTTCACGAAGCTCTCCTCCAGCCTTGATGCGAGCGTCGAGAGTCACCTGATGGGCTTTGCCGTCGAACGCAGCCGCCTGAACGGCACGAAGGAGAGCATCTGACGAAGGGGCTTATGGTTTCCCCCTATTTTTGATAAAATATCCCAATGTATCTGAAGCAGCTAGAAATCGTCGGGTTCAAGAGTTTCGCGGACAAGACCAGGCTCACGTTCGATCCTGGCCTCATCGCCATCGTCGGTCCGAACGGATGCGGCAAGTCCAACGTCTCGGACGCCATCCGCTGGGTGCTCGGCGAGCAGCGTCCGACGGCGCTGCGCTGCTCCAAGCTTGTCGACGTCGTCTTCAACGGCACCGACACGCGCAAGCCGCTCGGTCTTGCCGAAGTGTCCATTACCTTCGCCGACTGCGAGAAGGAACTCGGTACGGACTACCACGAGGTGACGATCACCCGCCGCGTCTACCGCGACGGTTCGGGCGAATACCTCATCAACAAGCAGCCGAGCCGACTGAAGGACGTTCAGCACCTCTTCATGGGCACGGGCATCGGCACGTCGTCCTACTCGGTCATGGCCCAGGGCCAGATCGACGCGATTCTCTCGTCCAAGCCCGAGGACCGGCGCGCGGTGTTCGAGGAGGCGGCCGGCATCACCA
>CAMEZU010000196.1 GCA_945947925.1 uncultured Verrucomicrobiota bacterium | reverse complement strand
GACTTCTTTGCGCGGTCCAATCCTGTCAAGGGGGCGATGGTCATTCCGCTCGGGAAGGCCGCAACCGACTTCTTCGACGACGAGGCGGGGTGGGAGGCGATTGTCGCGAAGTGCCACGGACTCGAGGGCGAGGCGTATCAGACGGGCATCACGGATGCACGGTTCCGTGAGACGGCGACGATTGTCAAGTTCGGCCTCTTCGCCATGCCGTGTCTCACGGGACGCCCAGACCGCACGATCGCATGGGGCGGATGGTCGAACCTTCGCTACCCGTCGATGGGGGTTGCGGCGATTTGCAATCCGAACGGCGGCGAAGTCGTCGGCTTCCACAACGCGCATGACGCCGCGGGCCAGAACAACGTCGCCCTGGTGACGACGAACGGAGACCCCTATGCGACGCAGTACGAGGGACTCCTCCTCGAGGCACTTTTCAAGGATCGTCGATCGGCGGGTGACGCGTGGCGTGAGGCGCACGCGGCGTATGTCGTCAGATTCGGTACGGGGATCTGGCATCTCTGGACGGCTTACGAATCGCTGCTCTACGGCGACCCGCTCGTCGCACCGAGTTTCGTCAACGAGCCGGTCTGCGGCAGTGGAGCGGTCGTACCAAAGGTGTTGTTTAAATGAACGAGAATTTCCAGTGTCGGCAATGCGGGGCGTGCTGCAGGATCGAGGGGATTGTCCGACTCAAGGACGACGATCCTGCGAAGATTGCCGCGCATCTCGGAATGAGCGAAGCGGACTTCATCGCGCACGAGACCGAGATCGCGCCAGACCGCAGGGGACTTGTTCTCAAGGATCGTGCCGACGGTGCATGCGCGATGCTCGATGAAAACAACCGCTGTCGGATTTATCCCGTCCGGCCCGAGAAGTGCCGCACCTTCCCCTATGCTTGGGTGAATGACAATTCCTTTGAATATTGTAAAGGCCTTCAGTCGAATCTTAAAAGTGAAGTACGGGGGAGCTCATGCGAAAAGACTTTTTGACGGTAGGCGCTGTGATTCTGGGGGTGTTTGGTGTGCAGGCCGCGCAGGAACTGTACTATACGCTCATCTCCCCGCCCGCGTACATGAACGAGTGGCAGGCGTATCTCGACTTGCGCGCGGAGCTGCGTCCCGATGTCACGTTCAAGCTGGTCAACGCGATGGACATCTATACGAACGCGCTCTACCGCTTCGAGGCGAGTGCGACGGCCGGCGCGCCGCGCAATCCCGCCGAATCGATCCACGCGTGGATCCGGAACGAGATGAAGGACGTTCCGACGGCCGATCGCGGCAAGCACTACTTCGTCCTCGGCGGATCCTGGGCGAAGGCGCAAGGCATCACGTCCGTCGACGACGCGCGCCTCCAGACGCGCATTCCGAATGTCTTCATCCAGCCGCGCCGTGCGGGCGATGTAGACCTCATCGACGACGATCCGGAGAATCCGTGTTCGGACATGTTCTACGCGTGCCTGGACGTGAAGGACGGACAGTGGCCGTGGGATGCGAACGGCAACGGCAAGTACGCGGATGCGGGCGAACTCGGAAACGCGCAGAACGACTTCTACGCCGATGTCGTCGTCGCGCGCATTCCTGTCGAGAAGAATCCGCAGGCGAACGCCCGTCAGGTCATCGCGGCGTTTGCGGAAAAGGTGCGCGCGGTCGAGTCGCCTGACTTTGACGGCGCCTATCATTTTGCGGCGGCGGGCGGACAGACGTCGGCCACGTTCAATCTCTCGAACGGACGCACGATGCGCGAGGAACGCGAGTTTTACGACGGCGGCATCAATATGTTCGATCCGCGTCACGGCGGCAAGTGGATCGATGCCGAGGAACTCCCGCGCAACACGATGAAGAAGACGCTCGCGCCGACGCGTCCCGTGCTCGAGGGCAATCCGCTCTTCGTCTACTGCTGGGGCGCGGACCACGCGTCCATCGACGCCGCGGTCGCGCATTATTTCAGCCATAACCGCGATTTCGTCGAATACCGCGACCATGGCTCGGCCCAAGACCTCTACTGTAAGTACATCAATGCGAACGCCTACATCAACGCAACGGGCATCACGCGCATGATCTTTTCGGGCTACTCCTGCATGACGGGACACATCGACGGGGACAAACTCAGCCTCGCCGAGGCGGAGATTGTCTCGCTGAAGGGCGGCACGGTGGCGAGCGTCCACAACTCGCGCTTCGGTTTCGGCACGCACAACGTGTGGATCGACGACGACGGTTTCTCGAGCTCGCTGCAGTATTACATGAAGGACGCCGTCCTGCGCGAGGACATGGACATGGGGGCCGCCTGGTTGAAGGCGCGTCAGCGCTACTACAACCGCGGCACGGCGAACGGAATAGGACGCTTCGTCCTGGCGGAGCAGCTACTCCTGGGCGATCCGCTCATCAAGATGTCACCGTCCGTGCCCGAGGCGACGCTCGACGCATCCGAGATCGCCGTGACGAAGGACACGGGCTATACGACGCTCAACGTGAAGGGCGGCACGACGATTGCCGGCAACAGCCTTTTCAAGGTGATGACGCAGCTCAACGTGACGGACGGAGACACGCTTCGCTTTGCGGCGAACGGCGGCGTCGGCACGCGAGGTGTCCATTTCGCGTCGGGTGGCGGAACGCTGACGGTCGCTTCGCCGTCGAAGGCCTACTTCGTCCAGCCGTCGGGTGCGGAGGAAGTCATTCTCGCGGGCAGCGGTACGACGCTTGACTTCGAGCAGGCCATGCCGCAGTTCGCGACGCTGACGCTCTGCGGCGAGGGCGACGTGCGGCGGACGGGCAACATCCTGCGCGGCCGCACGGAGGGGCAGCTCAAGTCCTTCCTGCCGCTCGCCGTCGAGAACACCGAGGTCGCGCTCGGCACGGTCGATGCGTTCAAGGGTTCCGGTGTCGAACCGTTCGCGACGGTGCGGAACGGCGCGCTTGGCATCACCTTCAATCCGAATAACGGACTCGAGAACTGCTGGGAGTATCTGGCGGGGTCGGTTGAGCTTGAAGGCGGATCGCTCTTCGTGGATCGGACCGTCACGGCGGGCTTCGGGCGTCCCGATCGTCCCGGGCTCACCGTCGAAGTTTCGGGAGACTCGTCCGTCAGGACGCTGAACGGCGGCAAGGCGACGCTTTACGGCACGACTGCCTTCATGCTCGCGGATGATGCGTCGCTGACGTTCGATGCGACGCTCCTGCCGGATGCTGAGACGAGCGGAAAGATTGAAATCACGGGCGGCCGCACGATCGTGTCGGACGACACCAGCCTTGCCGGCGAAGTGACGATCACGTCGGGAACGCTCGTGCTGAATCAAATTCCGCTGCGCAGCGTCACCAGGTTGACGCTTGCAGGAGAAGCGAAGCTCGTCATTCCGATGGACGGCGGGGGCTTCTATCAGGTTCTTGCCGCAAAGGGAGTGGTTCTGGAGGTGGGTGAGCAGACCAAAATCTATTCGACGGTCGATGAGACGACTGAGGCTTCCAGTCAGACGACGTCGAACGGTTCTGTCTTCGATCTTTCCCAGTTCATCGTCTGGGATAAGCCCACGGGGTCTGATTGGACGGCGGAGTGGAACGGCGGCAAGAAGGTCTACTTCCCCGAGACGGACGGCGAGGCCGTCGTCAATCTCCCTGAAGCGATGACCTGTGCGTTCATTGCCTTTGGAAACGAGAAGGGCACCTATCGCTTCGTCGGCAAGCGACTCAGTCTCGGCAGTCTCGTTCTTTCCGAGAACGTCCAATTCGACAATGAGATTCATGTGGCGACCTCGGTCCTCGTGTCCGGAAACGAAGCGGTGTTTTCAAAGGTGATCACGCCGAGTCTTCAGATTCAGGACGGCGCGGTCGTCTCCGCAGCGAATGTCGTCAATGAGATCAAGACGATCCGGGGGGTTCGCTTCTATCCGCTCAAGACAAACGGCGGTGACGGCACGTCGGCGGCGATTCTCGAGCTCCAGTTCAACACGCCGAACGGCCGTTTGCCGCTCGGGAGCAGCACATTCTCCTGCTCGGGGTGCTCGGTATCGAATCTGGGAAATATCTGGGACGGCAGCGTGGAAGCCGTATTCGATTCTAAATGGGACATTCGCGGTTGCGTGACGGCAAACAGCAGTGAGGAGATGGAGAAGGGCCGGGTCTATCTA
>CAMEZU010000195.1 GCA_945947925.1 uncultured Verrucomicrobiota bacterium | reverse complement strand
TATGCAACAGTATCTCATTCCCGCACTCTGGATCCTGGCCGCCTACCTGATCGGCGGCATTCCCTTCGGCTTCCTCATCGGCAAGGCGCGCGGCGTCGACGTCCGGACCGTCGGTTCGAAGAACATCGGCGCGACGAACGTCCTCCGGACGGTCGGCAAGAAGTGGGGCTTCCTCGCCCTTTTCTGCGACATGATGAAGGGCTTCGTTCCGACGTTCCTCTGCAAGACGTTCTGTTCCGATCCGTCCTGGCTGCCGCTCGCGGTCGGCGTCACCTGTGCGCTCGGCCACATGCTCACGCCCTACATGAAGTTCAAGGGCGGCAAGGGCGTCGCGACCGGGGCGGGCATGCTGATCGGCCTCGTGCCGGCGCTGATGGGCGTCACGCTGCTCGTCTTCGTCGCGCTCTTCGCGCTGTCCAACTACATCTCGCTCGGCAGTTGCGGTGCGGCGGCCTTCATCGGCGTCGCCATCTGGTTCCCGGTCCTCGGGAGCGCCGGCTATCACAATCCCGCCCAGGGCGTCCTCGTCAGCCTGATTGCGGCCTTCGTCGTCTACAAGCACCGGGCGAACATCGGCCGACTCCTGTCCGGGACTGAAAACAAGGTCTATATCTTCAAGAAGATGTGACATATTGACCCGTTTCTCGGCCTGATATGGTATAATATTCCATCTATGAAACTTCTCGAAGAACTGAAGGCGCGTGGGCTGGTCGAAGCGCTGACCGCCCCTGAGATTGAGCAGGCTCTGGGAAAGCCGATGACGGTCTATTGCGGATTCGACCCGTCCGCCCGGAGTCTCCAGGCCGGCAACCTGGTGTCGATCATGGTCCTCAAGCGGTTCCAGCAGGCGGGCCACAAGGTCATCGCCCTGGTGGGCGGCGCGACGGGCCTCATCGGCGACCCGTCCGGCAAGTCCGCGGAGCGCAACATGCTGACGGTGGCGCAGGTCGAGGAGAACAAGAAGGGCATCCGCGAGAACCTTTCGCGCATCCTCGACTTCGAGGGGCCGAACGCGGCGATTCTCGTCGACAACTACGACTGGTACAAGGGCACGTCGGCGATCGAGTTCCTGCGCGACATCGCCATCAACTTCCGCGTGCCGCAGATGCTCGCGAAGGAGTCCGTCAAGAAGCGTCTCGAGGCGTCCGAGGGCGCGCTCACGTTCACGGAGTTCTCCTACCAGATCCTGCAGGGCAACGACTTCCTCCATCTCTACGACACGTACGGCTGCCAGATGGAGGTCGGCGGGGCGGACCAGTGGGGCAACATCACGGCGGGCACGGACCTCGTGCACCGCATGCGCGGCAAGACGGCGTTCGGCCTCACGTTCCCGCTGCTCCTTGACTCGTCCGGCAAGAAGTTCGGCAAGTCCGAGGGCAACGCGCTCTTCATGAACGGCGAGATGACGAGCGTCTACGACTGGTACCAGTACTTCCTGCGGGCGGCGGATGCGGACGTGATCCGCTACCTGAAGGTGTTCTCGCTTCGTTCGCTCGAGGAGATTGCGGCGCTCGAGGCCGAGATGAAGGCGCATCCCGAGGCGCGCATCCCGCAGAAGGCCCTCGCCGAGGAGCTGACGCGGCTCGTTCACGGCGAGGAGGGGCTCAAGACGGCGCAGGGCGCCACGGCGACCCTCTTCGGCGGCGACCTGGGCGGCAAGACGGCGGCGGAGCTGGAGACGATCTTCAAGGACGTGAAGTCCGCCGAGATGGCGACGGCCGACGTCGTCGGCAAGCCGGTCTTCGCGGTCGCGGCCGCGGCCGGCATGTTCAAGTCGAACGGCGAGGCCCGCCGCATGGCGGCGCAGGGCGGCCTTTCGCTCAACGGGGCGAAGGTCGACGACAAGCGCGTCTTCGCGGCCGAGGACTTCATCGAGGGCAAGGTTGCGGTCTTGAAACAGGGCAAGAAGAACAACTTCCTCCTCAAGGCGCTGGCTTGAAGGCGATCGAGAGATACGTATTCGGCTCCTTCCTGTCGAGCTTCGCGCTCGCCTTCCTGGTGCTTAGCTTCGTGCTCACGATCGGGCTGATGGTGCAGATCGTCAGCTACATCATCGACGGCATGCCCTTCGGCCTGATCGGCCAGTTCGCGGCGGTGAGCTTCCCCGAGACGCTGCAGTGGACGATTCCGCTCGCCCTGCTCGTCTCGAGCGTCCTCGTCTTTTCGCGGATGAGCGCGGACAGCGAGATCGCGGCCATGCGGGCCTGCGGCATCAATCTCCTTGCCGTGATGAAGTACCCGGTCCTCTTCGCGCTCGGCTGCTCGCTCGTGTGCATGTGGATCAACAACGAGATCGTGCCGCGCGGACACGAGGTCCGCCGGTCGCTCACCTCGCGCCTGTCGGCGGACAACGCGATGGACCTGATCGAGCCCGGCGTCTGGATCAGCGACTTCCCGGGCCTGCGCTTCTACGCCGCGCGCAAGGAGGGCAACCGCCTCTATGACGTCGAGGTCGTCAGCCCCCTCTCGAGCACCGAGCGCGACCGCGCCGAGGACGGGAAGGAGGACCGTCGGGCGGCCGATGCCGACGAGCCGCGCAAGACGGTCTTCTACACCTACAAGGCGGACTGCGTCGTGGTGTCCGGCGCGGAGCGGGAAGTCGTCTTCGAGCTCCAGAACGCGACGTGCACGCCGATCAGCGCGGACAACCCCGGCACGGCGAGCGCGAAGACCTACTACGACCGCCAGGCCTTCGGTGACGTGAAGTACAGAAAGCGGGCGAAGGACTTCCGGTTCTTCGAGGTCCTGCGGAAGATCGGCGAGGACCGCGACGACGTCGCGAAAGCTTCTGACGCCGCGAAGGCGGCGGCGGCCGCCGGGCCCGAGGCGGACGAGGACGAGGAGACGTTCGCCGCGCGCGTGAAGAAGCTCAAGACGAAGGCGAAGAATTGCCGCCGGGAGCTCTCGAAGACGAAGGTCGAGCTGTCGAAGCGCTTTGTCTTCGCGCTGGCCTCGTTCTGCTTCGTGCTGATCGGCATCCCGCTGGGCATCCAGGCCCAGCGCAAGGAGTCGACGGTCGGCATGGCGATTTCGCTGGCCGTCGCGCTCGGGTACTACCTGTTCGTCATGCTGATGCTCAGCCTGCAGAAGAGCTATGCGATCCATCCCGAGACGCTGATCTTCCTGCCGGTCGGCATCTGCCTGGCCCTGTCGGGCTGGTTTGTCAAACGCAATCTCTAGTTCTCTTCGAAGGAGGTAATCAATGGCTAAGATTCATCAGACGGCGATCGTCGAGGACGGCGCGCAGCTGGGCGCCGACGTGGAAATCGGACCTTACGCGCACATCGGTCCGAACGTGAAGCTCGGGGACGGCACGACCGTCGGCCAGGGCGCGATCGTCGACGGACACACGACGATCGGCGAGAAGTGCCAGATCTTCCCGTACGCGCTCATCGGCATGAAGACGCAGGACCTCAAGTACAAGGAAGGGTCTGTGAGCTTCGTCGAGATCGGCAACCGGACGGTGATCCGCGAGTTCGCGACGGTCCATCTCGGCACGGCGGACGGCGAGAAGACGGTCATCGGCGACGACTGCCTCTTCATGGCCTACTGCCACGCGGCGCACGGCGTCATCCTCGGCAACCACTGCATCTGCTCGAACTCGGTCCAGCTCGCGGGCGATGTCCACCTGCAGGACTACGCGATCGTCGGCGGCTGCTCGGCCTCGCACCAGTTCTGCACGGTCGGCACGCACGCGATGGTCGGCGGCATGGTGAAGATTCGCCAGGACTTCCCGCCCTACATGCTCGGCGACATGTCCGAAGGTTCGCTCAAGATCATCGGCGTCAACGTCGTCGGCCTCACGCGCCGCGGCTTCAGCCGCGAGGTGATCCACGCCCTCAAGGACGCCCACCGCCTCATCTACCGCGAAGGACTCAACCGGTCGCAGGCCCTGGAGCGCGTCGAGAACGACATCGAGCCCTTCGAGGAGATCAAGAAGCTCGTCGCCTTCTTCCGCAACTCCCAGCGCGGCGTCTCGTGAGACGCCACCGCACGGAAAACGTCCGGCGCGAGCCCTCGGGGGTTTGTTTTTGCTATAATATGATATGACGAAAGACGAGGGAGGAGGTCCGAGATGATAGACTACGAACGCGAATTCGAGGTGCCGCAGTACGCCGCCGAAAAGACGGC
>CAMEZU010000194.1 GCA_945947925.1 uncultured Verrucomicrobiota bacterium | reverse complement strand
AGGGTCGCCTGGGTGACGGGCTCGTCGAAGTTGCCGCCGGCGGGCGAGACGGTGCCGCCGATCGTGACGGAGCCGCAGCTGCCGTCCTTGAGCTTCACGCGACCGGCGCGCTCGTAGAACGCGGCGATGCGGGACTCAAGGTAGGCGGGGAAGGCCTCTTCGCCCGGGATTTCCTCAAGGCGTCCGGAAAGTTCGCGCATGGCCTGCGCCCAGCGGGAGGTGGAGTCGGCGAGGACGAGGACGTTGAGGCCCATCTGGCGGAAGTATTCCGCGAGCGTCACGGCCGTGTACACGGAGGCTTCGCGCGAGGCGACCGGCATCGAGGACGTGTTGCAGATGATGATCGTGCGCTTCATCAGCGACTGGCCCGTCTTCGGGTCCTTGATCTCCGGGAACTCCTTCAGCGTCTCGACGACTTCGCCAGCGCGTTCGCCGCACGCGGCGGAAATGACGACGTCGACCTTCGCGTAACGCGCGGTCGTCTGCTGGAGGACGGTCTTGCCGGCGCCGAACGGACCGGGAATGCAGTAGGTTCCGCCCACGGCGACGGGGAAGAAGGTGTCGATCGTGCGGACGGTCGTCTCCAGGGTCTCGGTCGGCTCGAGGCGCTCGACGAAGCACTTGATCGGCACCTTGACGGGCCAGCGCTGCATCATCTGCACCTTGACGTCCTTGCCGTTCGCGTCCGTCAGCGTCGCGATGTCCTCGGTGACCGTGTAATCGCCGGCGGGGGCGAGGCTCTTCACGGTGTAGACGCCGCGGAGGGCGAAGGGAACCATGATCTTGTGGCCAGGCATCGTCTTGTTGTCGAAGATGCCTTCGGTGACCCAGCCGAGGAAGTCGCCGGCGGTCACCTTCGCGCCGACCTGGGCGGTCGGATGGAAGTCCCACTTCCTGTCGCGCGGAAGGCCCGGGAGGTACATGCCGCGCTGGAGGAAGTACGCGGCGTCCTTCGAGATCTTGGCCGCTTCCTTCGCGAGGTCCGCGAGCGGGTTCTGGAGTCCGTCATAGACCTGGGTGAGCATGCCCGGCCCGAGTTCGGCAGCGAGCAGCTCGCCCGAGAACTCGACGGTGTCGTCGACCATCAGGTCGGTCGTCGCGTCGAACACCTGCATGTCGCAGCGCGTGCCGCGCACGCGGACGATTTCCGCCATCAGGCGCTTGTCGCCGCAGAGGGCGTAGCCGACCTCGTTCTGGGCGACGGCGCCGTCGAACGCGACGGTGATCATATTGCCGTTGACCGCGACGATTTTACCGGTAGTTGTCATAGAGTTCCTCTCGTCAAATCAAACAATCAAACAAACCTAACAATCAGAAGCTGACCTTTGTCTCCGCCGTCAGGCGGTCGAAGGCGGCGTTGCCGGCGTCGACCGCGATGCGCGAGCGCTTGAGGGCGATGCGGAGGCGGACGGCGTAGGTCGCGAGCGCGCCGTCGCCAAGCGGGGCCGCGGGCGGGGTCAGTTCGCCGGCGGCATCCCACCAGACGCGGTCGAGAAGCGCCTCGCGGCGGGCGACGTCCTTCTCCTGGAAGCAGGCGAGGACGCGGTTCTTCCAGTAGACGCTGCAGCCCTCGGCCGGACGGCGGAACTTCTCGCCGCCGCCGCGGGCCTCGGCCATGGCGTTGCGGAGCTGGGTCTCGAGATCCGCCCATTTCGTCTGCGCGGGCGCTTTGCCGCCGCAGGCTTCGACGAACTTCTCCCAGCTCAGCGGGGCGGGCGCGTCGAACGCGAGTGTCGGCAGGCTCGAAACGATGTAGTCGGTCGTCATGGCGGACTCACTTGAGCAGCGCCGCCAGATCCGGACGGAGGCGTTTGGCGAGTTCGCCGGCGATGACGTCTGCGGTGAAGGCGTGCTCGACGCGACCGCCGTCGAGCTTCACGGAGAAGCCGGCGTCAAGCGCGGCGTCGGTTACGACGGTGAACGACTTGAGGGCGGCGACCTGGGCGGCGAGGGTCTTCGCGAGCTTCTCGCCGGCGACGATCTCGCCCTTGACGGCGAAGTCCTTCACCACCTCGGCGACGAGCGCGGCGGCGGCCTTGTCGTCGGCGAGGGCGGCGGAGACATCCTTCACGAGCGCCTTCTCGAGGAGCGCGGTGACGGCGTCACGGACCGAAAGCACGGTGTCGCGGGCGGCCTGCCTGACCGTTTCGGCGGCGCGCGTCTGGTAGTCCTTCGCGGCCTCGGCGGCGGCGGCCTTCTGCTTCGCGGCCTCGTCGGTCGCGGTCTTCACGATTTCGGCCGCCTTGGCCTTGGCGTCGGCGATGATCGCATCGGCCTGGGCCTGGGCCTTCTCGACGCCGTCGCGGTTGATCTTCTCCAGCAAACCCTGTAGGTCTTCAGACATGGTAATCCTCCAAGAATATATAGGAAATTATAGCTCTTTCGCGCGCACGAGGTCAAGACGGAACGGCCCGAAAAGGAACGGTCAGAGCGAGTACTCGTGGCAGTTCTGGAACTGGTCGGTGTCGCCGTATTTCGTCCTGAGCTCGGCGATGCGTCCCTTGAGCTCGGCGATGCGGCGGGCGTACTTCGCGTCGCCGTAGCCGTTGTGGACCTCCTCCGGGTCCTTCTCGAGGTCGAAGTACTCCCATTCGTCGCGCTTGTAGTAGTAGACGAGCTTGTCGGTCTTTGTACGGATGCCGTACCAGGCCGCAGTCTGGTGTTCGCCGCCTTCGACGTAATAACGCGCGTAGCATTCGTCCTTCCAGTCGAAGGGCGTGCGGCCGGCCATGTTGGCGAGGAACGAGTCGCCCTGCATCTCGGCGGGCTTCGGCGCGCCGGCGAGGTCCATGAACGTCGGCGCAAAGTCGACGTTCGTGATGATGTCGTGGTTCTCGCTGCCCGCGGGGATGAGCGCGGGGCACTTCGCGAGGAACGGCATCTTCAGCGTCTCCTCCATGATGAAGCGCTTGTCGTAGAGGCCATGGTCGCCGAGGAAGAAGCCCTGGTCGGCCGTGTAGATGACGAGCGTGTTCTCCTCGAGGCCGCGCGCCCGGAGGAAGTCCTGCATGTCGGCGACGGAATCGTCGACGGACTGGACGCAGGCGAGGTAGTCCTGCATGTAGCGGAGATAGGAGAGCTGGACCTTTTCGTGGTCGGTCATGCCCTCCGGCCAGTCGTTGACATACTGGCCCTGCTCGTTCTTCTTGCCGTCGAAGGTCTTGCCCTCGACCGTCGTGAAGGTGTGGCCCTGCGAGAAGTACTCGGCGAGCTTGAGGTCGAAGTTCGGCCGCATGTGCCGGAGCAGCGTCATCGCGGTCGTCCGGATCGGCGTCGCGCGGCCTTCGTAGGTATCGTAGATCGTCTCGGGCATCGGGATGTCCTTGAGCGTCAGGCGGCGGAAGATGCCCTCGTAGCGCTTGCTCGGCAGCCAGTTGCGGTGCGGCGCCTTGTGGTGCATCATGATGAAGAAGGGCTTGCCCGACGCGGTCGCGGCGTCGATCTGGGCCATCGTCAGGCGCGTGAGGTTCTCGGTCGCGTACTCGCCCTTGTAGACCGTGCGCTTGATGCCGCCGTTGCCGTCGGGCTCCATGAAGTAGGGGTCGAAGTAGACGCCCTGGTTCTCGTAGACCATCCAGCGGTCCCAGTCCTCGTCGCGGACGGTCTTCGGTCCGCCCACGTGCCACTTGCCGAGGAAGGCCGTGTAGTAGCCCGCGCGCCGGAGGTGCCCGCCGACCGTCTCGATGCCGCGGTCGATCGACACGAAGGTCGGCACGCCGTTCATGTGGCTGTAGCGGCCGGTGAGAATCGACGCGCGCGAGGGACCGCAGATCGGGTTCGTGCACATCACGTCGGAGAAGATCATGCCCTCCTTCGCGAGCCGGTCGATGCCGGGCGTGCGGTTGACGCGGCTGCCGTAGGCGGAGATCGCGTGCGCGGCGTGGTCGTCGGTCATGATGTAGAGGATGTTGATCTTCTTCGCCCGGGCCTGCGCAAGCAGCTCGGCCGTCTGGGTTCTCAGGACCGAACCCCAGTTGTGACAGCCCGAAAGAATTGCGGCGGCACCGGCGCCGACCAGAAAATCGCGACGTGAAGCGTTCTGCATGGATTCGTTTCCCCTCTATGACAAGATGAAGTTAGATGAATGACTGTAGTATATCGTATTCTTTCCGAAGAGGCAATTGTTTGTTGGCGGGTGGCG
>CAMEZU010000193.1 GCA_945947925.1 uncultured Verrucomicrobiota bacterium | reverse complement strand
TTTTGTGGATTTCCCCGTTGACGGGAAAGAGAAAAAATTGATAGAATTTCAAAGGTCAAACTCACGGGGGCGGGTGCCTTCGGGGCGGGACATTGGATACAGTAAGGAATAATAAGATGGAAATCTATGTTGGTAACCTCGCTTACGCGACGAATGACGAGGGACTCAAGGCGGCGTTCGCGCAGTACGGTGAAGTTACCGCTGTTCGTGTCGTGACCGATCGTATGACCGGTCGCAGCAAGGGATTCGGCTTCGTCACGATGCCCGACGCCGCTCAGGCGCAGGCCGCGATCGACGCCCTCAACGGACACGAACTCGACGGGCGCACGGTGCGTGTGAACGAGTCGCAGCCCAAGCCGCGTGAAGATCGCGGTCCGCGCGGTGGCTTCGGCGGCGGTCGCGGTGGCTTCGGCGGCGGTCGTGGCGGCTACGGTGACCGTGGCGGCTATGGCGATCGCGGTCCGCGTCGCGAGACCCGCTGGTAATCGTCGCACGTCGATGATTGGAAACAAAGGCACGGCTCGAAAAGCCGTGCCTTTGTTTGTCGGGGAGGCGTCCTCGCCTCCCTGCGAAAGTGGTATAATACGCGTATGAAGAACAACTGCATTTTCTGTGCCATTGCCGCGGGCGAGATTCCCTCGTTCAAGGTCTATGAGGACGAGCTCGTCCTCGCCTACCTCGACATCAACCCGTTCACCGTCGGGCACACGCTCGTCATTCCGAAGGCGCATTCCGAGGCGCTTCTCGATACGGACGACGCGACGCTCGCCGCGGTCATCGCGCGCGTCAAGAAGGTTGCCGCGCACCTGAAGGCGGCGCTTCCGTGCGACGGCTTCAACATCCTCCAGAACAACGGCGAGGCCGCGGGACAGACCGTGAAGCATCTCCACTTCCACATCGTGCCGCGCTCCGGCACGGAGCCGATCGTCTTCGAGAGCCGCCCCGGCGACATGCAGGAGCTCGCGGCGCTTGCCGCGCGCGTGAAGATGGCCTGATGTCCCCCGCGGCGTTCATCGACAATCCGAACTGGGCGGACTTCCTGCCGGAGATGCGGGAGGCGCCCCGGAAGCGACACCTTCCGACGCACGAGGACTGCACGCGTCTCGATCCCGAGGCGGCGGCGGAGCATCTGCGCGCGGGCGGGACGCTCGGGCGGATGCCCGGCTACGAGGAGCGTCCCGGCCAGCTCGACATGCTCCAGGGCATCGTCCGCGCCTTCAACGCGCGCGAACACCTGATGGTCGAGGCGGGAACCGGCGTCGGCAAGTCGCTCGCGTACGTCGTCCCCGCGATCCTCTGGGCCTGGGCCAACGACACGCCCGTTGTCGTCTCCACCGCGACGCGCAACCTCCAGAGCCAGCTCGTGGGGTCCGACATCCCGCGCGCGCTCGCCGTGCTCGGGGACGACGCGGCCAAGTTCAGGGTCGCGCTCCTGAAGGGCCGCACCAACTACCTCTGCCTGCGCGCGGTCGCCGATTTCTTCGCGCCCGGCTACTGGACCATGACCGACGAGGAGCAGGCGGAGATGCCGCGCTTCATCGCCTGGCTGCAGACGACGCCGGACGGGGACCTCGACACGTGGGACGGACTCCGCTCGCAGCAGCTTTCCTGTCCCGGCGAGGAATGCAGCGGCCGACGCTGTCCCTACTACTCGCGCTGCTTCGTCTACCGTGCGCGCAAGGCCGCCGCGGAGGCCCATCTCGTCGTCGTCAACCACGCGCTCGTCCTCGCGGAGGCGACGAGCGCGGGCGGGGCGATCCTGCCCGCGTACGGACGGCTCGTCCTCGACGAGGCGCACAATCTTGAGAACATCGCGACGGAGTACCTGAGCTACGAGTTCTCGCTTCCCGCGCTCACGCAGATCCTTAACCGGCTCATGCGCAAGGGACGCGGACGCCGGGCGCATCCGGGCGGGGTGCTCTCGTCCGTCGAGCGCCAGCTCCAGAAGGGCATCCTCTCGGGGAGCGCGGCCGGGGACCGCGTGCGGCGGCTGCTCGCGGACGCGACAAGCCTCCTGGTCCGCACGGTCAACGCGGCCGAGGACGTCTTCGATCTCGCGGCGCTTCTCCTGAAGGCGGTGAAGGGCGCGGACGTCGTCCGCTACATGGTGAGCGAGGGGAAGCGCCGTTTCTCCGTCCGCGGCCTCTTCAAGGAATACGCCGAGGACCAGTGGGACGAGTCCAGCCTCTTCGCCGCGCAGACGCGCCTCGAGAACGAGCTCGCCTCGCTCGTCCACCTGCTGCACGACCTCCGGGACACGCTGGACAACGCGACGCCGGAAGGCGAGATCAATTTCCTGGCGGATCTCTCGGCGCAGCTGAACGGCGTCGCCGAGTCGCTCGTCTGCTTCGCCAACGAGGCGAACTTCGTCCTCAAGGGCGACAAGCAGACGCATGCCTACTGGGTGGAGAAGGTGCGCCGTCCGAACCGTCCGACCCACCTGCGCCTCGTCGCCGCGCCGCTGTCGGTGGCGGAGGACCTCCACCAGCTCCTCTACGATCCGAAGGACTCCGTCGTCCTCTCGTCCGCCACGCTCCGCGTCGGCAACGACTTCCGCTACACGGCGAAGCGCCTCGGCTGTCGGCCGGCGGACGGTCCCGAGGAGGGACGCTTCCGCACGCTCGTGGCGGCCTCGCCGTTCAACTACCTGATGCAGTCCCTCGTCCTCGCGCCGGACTGCCTGCCCGATCCGTCCGCGGACCCGGTGCGCTACGCGGAATCGCTGGCGGCGCTCCTGAAGGACCTCTTCTCCGCCACGCAGGGGCGCGCGCTGGTCCTCTTCACGAGCTACGAGATGATGAACGCCGTCGCGGCGAACGTCCGCCTCGAGCTCGCGGACACCGGCATCAGGCTCCTCGTCCAGGGCGACGGCATGACACGAGAGGCGATGACGCAGGCCTTGAAAGGCGCCGGCGGCCCCGTCGTCCTCTTCGGCGCGCAGTCCTTCTGGGAGGGCGTGGACGTCGCGGGCGAGGCGCTGAGCTGCGTCGTCATCGCGCGGTTGCCGTTCGCGATGGTCGGGGATCCGGTCATCGAGGCGCGGAGCGAGAAGATCGACCGCGAGGGCGGGAGCTCCTTCCGTGACTACGCGCTCCCCGAGGCGGTGATCAAGTTCCGGCAGGGCTTCGGACGCCTCATCCGCACGAAGCGCGACCGCGGCGTCGTCGTGGTGACCGATCCGCGGCTCGTCACCAAGAACTACGGCGGAAGCTTCCGCAAATCGATCCCCGCCTCGGTCCACACGGTCACCGCCCCCGAAGACCTCCTCCGCCGCGTCACGGAATTCTTCGCCTGACACCCCGCTTCCCGATCGAGTCGTTTGACAATCCCTTGCCGTCTGTGACATAATGTCGGCATGAGAATCCCCCTATCCCTCTTCGACGCGCTGACGGGACTTTCCGACGCCTTGCGCGGCGAGACGCGGAGCTACGAGAACGGTGTCCTCGTGGCGTCGTCTCGGGAATCCTTCGATGCCGCGACGACGAACGCCGTCGTCGTCTCCTGGGCGGCGGACGGAGGCGTCTCGACGAACGTGCTCAGGTTCGGGCGGACGCTCGAGACCGTCTCGCCGGAAGGGCGGACGCTTGTCTTCCACGACAGCTACGGTTATCCTTACCTGACGCAACGCAGCGATCCGACGGGGACCTCACTGGATTATGGCGATTACCGGTACAGGAATCTCCACGGCGACTTGCTGGAGGAGGGGTCGTACACGCTGAAGGTCGGCACATCGACCGCCTCGCACTGGAAGTACCGCTATACCGGCTACGATCCGTTCGGGAATGCCTGCGTGGCGACCAATGAGCTTGGGGAAGTCGTGGAAATGTCCCATGACACGCGACGGAACGTGACGGGTGAGAGCGGCGACACGTATCCCGTCCGCTACGGCTGCGATTCCGCAGGGCGGAGGATCCGGATGGAGACGACGCGCGACGGCGGTACGACCTGGGACGAGACCCGCTGGACGTATGATCCGGCGACGGGGAACCTCCTGTCGAAGATTTATGTCGACGGCAGCGTCGAAACGCACACGTACACGGCGGACGGGCTGCCCCTGCGCACGACGTTCCCCGGCGGGCGTTGGGTCGAGAACCGCTATGACGGGAACCGGCGTCTTGCCGGCGTCTCGTCCGACGATCCGTCCTGTGAGGCCGAGTACGCCTACGACGCCTTCGGCGCGATACTCTCCGCGTCAGGCCCGCTCGCCGACGCCTTCAACATCCGCTATTCGACGAAGTACTACGACGCCGAAA
>CAMEZU010000192.1 GCA_945947925.1 uncultured Verrucomicrobiota bacterium | reverse complement strand
TCACGCCCTGCCACTACGGATGGTCGTGGATGCGCCTTCAAACTGAATCACCATGAGGGGACCACCGATCTCTACGGAATCGCCTCGGTCAGCTCGCGGATGCGGGCGAGGTTCAGATGAACAACGTGTTGTTGCTCTTCTTCGCGAGCTCCGCGAAGGCGGCGACTCCCGCCACCTCGTCCACCTCGTCGATCAGCTCCTCGCGGGTGAGGCCCATCACGCCCATCGCCATGTCGCAGGCGATGAAACGGACCCCGGCCTCCTTTGCGGACTTCATGAGCGACGGCAGGGACATGATCCGCTGCCGCTTCATGACGTCCTTCATCATCGCCGTACCGAGTCCGAGCATATTCAGCTTCGAGAGCGCCAGCCGCTCCGCGCCCGTCGGCAGCATCCATCCGAACATCCGCGAAACGAAGCTCTTGGCGACAGACGGGGCCGGACGCTTCCGCAGCACGGAAAGTCCCCAGAACGTAAAGAAGATGCCGACCTCCGCGCCGGATGCCGCAAGGCCGTTCGCGAGAATCATCGCCGCCAGCGCCTTGTCGAGATCGTTGCTGAAGAGAACGATGGCTACAGAGTGGGGAGACGAAGGTGTAGGTGAAAGGTGTAGGTGTAGAGCGGAAGGCGATCCTTTGGTTAGTGTCGCCGATAGTTCGCCGCCCTGCTTCGACAGATCGGAAATGGCACAGTCATTCGCCGCACACCATCGCTTGAGGTCTCCCTCGAAGGTCGCGTCCGCCAGCACCCTGAACGACACGCCTTCCGCAGCATCCTTGAAAGCCGCCTTGAGCTGGACGACGGGACCGGGACACGGCAGCTGGCGGAGGTCGAGGGTCGAAGAAGGTTGAAGGTCGGAAGTTGAAGGTTGAACGGCGGACGGATCTTCTTTCCTCTGTTCACCTTCACCCGAGCTCCTCACCTCTTCCCGTTCCGGATGAAACAGCCGCCAGGTCGCCCAGCCGCCGGAAAGGTTGTACGCCTTGAGGCCGTTCTGCTTGAGGATCCGTTCGGCGAGATAGCCGCGCAAGCCAACGGCACAGCACGTCACGTAAGTCCGCGCCTTGTCGAGTTCGCCGAGCCGTGAGCGCAAGTCGCCGAGGCGGATGTTAATCGCGCCGGGAATCGTCCCCATCTCGTTCTCCGCCGGTTCGCGCACGTCGAGGATCTGCGCTCCCTCCGGCAAGGTGTCGGGCGCGACCACGTCGCTCTTGCCCGTCAGCACGTTCTCGGCGACGAAGCCGAGGAAATTGACGGGATCCTTCGCCGAACTGTACGGCGGCGCATAGGCAAGCTCGAGCTCGGCGAGCTGCGCCGCCTTGAGACCCGTGCGCATCGCGACGGCAATCGTGTCGATGCGCTTGTCCACGCCTTTCGCACCGACGATCTGGGCTCCGAAGATCGTTCCATCGTCCCCGAAGAGCAGCTTCATGTTGAGCCGCACGGCCCCCGGATAGTAGCCCGCCCCCGAGGACGGATGAATGTAGATCTTGCGATAGGGACGCTTCGCCGCCCGAAGCCGGGCCTCGGTCCAGCCGATCCCTGCAGCCGTCAACTCGCCCACCTTGACGACGCTCGCCCCGTACGTGCCGCGATAGACGGATGCGCCGCCCGCCATGTTGTCCGCCGCAATGCGCCCCTGCTTGTTGGCCGGGCCTGCAAGGGCTATCGCGGTCTGCCCGCCGAAAACGGGGTCGACGACCTCGATGACGTCACCCGCCGCGTAGATGTCGGGATCGCTCGTGCGCAGATGCTCGTCCACGACGATGTGCCCACGCGGTCCGAGGGCGAGTCCTGCTGCCTTGGCCAGCTCGGAACGCGGCCTCACACCGGTCGAGACGATTGCGAGATCCGCCGCCAGCCGTTCGCCGTCGTCGAGGACCGCCTCCACGCCGTCGGGACTCTCCACGAAATCGGCGACCGTCCGTCCGAAGCGGATGTCGATTCCCATGCCGCGCAGCTCCGCCGCGAGCGGCTGCGCCATTTCGGCATCCATCGTCGGCAGCACGTGTTCGCCGCGCTGCACGACCGTCACATCAAGTCCGCGCTGGCGCAGGTTCTCCGCGACTTCAAGTCCGATGAACCCCGCGCCGACGACAATCACACGTCCTGGCAGGGCGCGTCGCCCCGCGACCGACGACAACTTGCCCATGACGCGATCCATGTCGGCAAGCGTCCAAAGATGCGCGACATGCGGATGGGTCGTGTCCGTGTAGGCGTCGCCGACCGGCATCGAGCCGGTGGCGATCAACAGCTTGTCGTAGCGGAGACGCGACGTCCCCGTCTCGTCCGCACAGACGACCTCTTTCTTCTCCCGGTCGATAGTCGTCGCCTCGCAGTTCGTGCGCACGCCGACATTGAACCACGCGGCGAATTTCGCGGGCGGCATCACCGAGAGCCGCGCCCGGTCCTTGATCACGCCGCCGACATGATACGGCAGTCCGCAATTCGCATAGGAGATCTCGCTTCCCTTCTCGAGAAGGACGATCTCCGCCTGTTCGTCGAGCCGCCGCAGCCGTGCCGCAGCGCTCGCCCCCGCCGCCACACCACCGATGATGACGTATTTCATTTGGACCCTCCTTTAGTCGCCTCACCCACGGGAATCTTGTTTCCCACTTCGTCAACCCGAACGAACGTGATGTCCGTATGGAAGACATGCTCCTCTCCCGTTGCCTCGATATCGCGCCGGTAGACGTCGACATGATAGGTGACGGAGGTCGTGCCGATGCGTTTGCGCTCGGACTCGAACCGCAGCACGGCACGGGGATGAACGCTCTTCCTGAACGTCACCTCGCTCATGCCGACCGTCACGAAGCGGTAGCCCGGATAGTCGTTCGAGACGCCAATCCAGGCGACCTCGTCGATCCACATCAGCATCTTGCCGCCGAAGAGAAAACCGTAGTGGTTCATGTCCTCGGGCATCACCAGCTTGTACGTCGTCATAGTCCCTCCATCATCCGTTGCAATATCATAACCAACAGGAACCCCGCCAGCAGCGCGAATGTTGCGCCTTTCTCAAACCCGTGTGAATGGGTCTCGGGTATCATCTCGTCTGAAATCACGTAAAGCATCGCCCCGCCAGCCGCCGCCAGCACGAACGGGAGAAGGGACGCGAAAACGGACACCAACAACGCGCCGAGCAGCACCGAGACCATGCTGATCGCGGCAATCGCGAGCGACAGTCCGATGACGCGCCGTGACGTGACGCCGATGGCGAAAAGCGGCGCGACGATGACGACCGCTTCCGGGATATTCTGTATGGAAATCGCACCGGCGACCGTCAGCACGTCGCCGGTCACCCCCGTGCCGAAGCTCACGCCGGTGGCAAGCCCCTCCGGAATCTTGTGGAGCGCAATCGCCGAAAAGAAAAGAAGCGTCTTGCCAATCGAGCGGTTGTTGCGGTGTTCCTCGGCGTCGAGACCGGCCAGACGATGGAGGTGCGGAACGATCCGGTCGAGCACGCTGATGAACGCCGCGCCTGTCACCGCGCCCGCAACGGCGAGTGCGAGATTCGTCGCCCCCGCGACGGCAAACGCCGGAGCCAGCAGACCCAACACCGACGCCGCCAGCATGACACCCGCCGCGAACCCCAGCACGGCGTCATTGAAACGATGGGGTATTCGGCGGACGAGCAGTCCGCCGAATACCCCGAGGACGGTCGAGCCGCCCACTGAAAGCAGAACGAGCAGAAGAACCGTGCTCATTCGGCCTTCGCCTTACTTCTTCACCTTTTTCGCGGGCTTCCTGTAGCCGCACTTCGGGCACACGCCGTTGACGAGGGCGATGCCGCAGAGGGGGCAGCGGTCCTTCGTCTTGCCGGGCTTGAACTCGCACGAGGCCGCGTTGACGCCGCTCGTGAAGGTGATCTTGACGATGTTGAGCTTGTCCTTGAGAAGCTCGTACACCATCTTGATCATCCCCTCGACGGTCATCGTCTCCTTCGTGACGACGAGACGGCAGTCGGGATACGCCTTGCAGAGCTTGTTCTCGAAGGCGACGCCTTTCATGGTGTTCGTCTTCGTGCCGTTCTTGATGCCTTCCTTCTCGTAGACGCCGAGGATGGCCGGGAGGAGCGGATCGTCCTCGCGCAGGATGAGCGCGTGGTCGAAGTTCTTGATCACGTCCCACGCCGTCTTCTGGATCTCGTTGCACGGGAAGACCATGTTGACGCCGGGATTGACGGTGTCCTCGACCTCAATCGTGAGGCCGCCGGTGTGTCCGTGCAGATAGCGCGCTTCGCCCTGAAAACCGTAGAAGCGGTGGGCGTACTGGA
>CAMEZU010000191.1 GCA_945947925.1 uncultured Verrucomicrobiota bacterium | reverse complement strand
GGCCATCGGCCGCACCTTCAAGGAGGCCTTCCAGAAGGCGCTCCGTTCGCTCGAGGTGAAGCACATGGGCTTCGGGGCGGACGAGAAGAACGAGATGTTCTTCCCGGTCCTCGACCATACGAAGTGGGACGCGATCCGCACGATGGAATGGAACGACGAGGAACTCGCCGAGGCGCTGTCGCATCCGGGCGCGGACCGCATCTTCCAGCTCCACGAGGCGCTGCGCCGCGGCTGGACGGTCGAGCGGCTCTTCGAACTCACCGAGATCGACCTGTGGTTCCTGCGTCATCTCGACGAACTCCAGAAGTTCGAGGCGGTCATCGCCGAAAGCTGGCAGGACAGGGCGGTCTTCGCGCAGGCGAAGTCCATGGGCTTCTCCGACGCGCAAATCGCGTACCTGACGAAGCAGTCCGAGAAGGCCGTGCGCGACTTCCGCCATTCCCTCGGAATCCGTCCGCAGTTCGGCGCCGTCGACACCTGCGCCGGCGAGTTCAAGGCCGTGACGCCGTACTACTATTCAAGCCATTCTTCTAGAGAAGCTAGCTGTTCTAGCGATTCTAGAGCTTCTTGCGCGTCGAAGAAGAAGATCATGGTCCTGGGCGGCGGACCGAACCGCATCGGCCAGGGCATTGAGTTCGACTACTGCTGCTGCCATGCGGCGTTCGCGCTGCGCCGCGAGGGGTACGAGGTCATCATGGTGAACTCGAACCCGGAGACGGTGTCGACGGACTACGACACGTCCGACAAGCTCTACTTCGAGCCGCTGACGCTCGAGGACGTGATGGAGATTTACGACCGCGAGAAGTGCAACGGCGTGATCGTGCAGTTCGGCGGTCAGACCCCGCTCAACCTCGCGCAGAAGCTGAAGGCGGCGGGCGCGAACGTGATCGGTACGTCGCCGGACGACATCGACCTCGCTGAAGACCGTGACTTCTTCAAGAAGCTTGTCGCGGAAGTCGGCATGAAGCAGCCCCCGAGCGGCATCGCGCACACGGTTTCCGAGGCCGTTGCGGTCGCAAACGAGATCGGCTACCCGGTGCTCGTCCGGCCGAGCTTCGTCCTGGGCGGACGCGGCATGGCGATCGTCTACAAGGAGAAGTATCTCGTCAAGTACGTCGAGGAGGCGGTGCGCGCGGGCGAAGGCAAGCCGATTCTCATCGACAAGTTCCTCGAGCATGCGATCGAGCTGGACGTGGACTGCATTTCGGACGGCGAGACGACGGTGGTTGGCGCGATTCTCGAGCACGTGGAACCCGCGGGTTGCCATTCGGGCGACTCGGCGTCGGTGACGCCGCCCCAGATGCTCTCGCCGGAGACGATCGAGCAGTGCCGCGCCTACGCGCACGAATTCGCTAAGCGCCTCCACGTCTGCGGACTCATGAACCTCCAGCTCGCCGTGACGAAAGCGGAGGGCGAGGAGACGATCTGGATGATCGAGGTGAATCCGCGTGCGTCGCGGACGATTCCGTTCGTCTCGAAGGCGATCGGCGTGCCGCTCGCGGGCTATGCGGCGCGGTGCATGGCGGGCGAGAAGCTGAAGGATATCGGCTTCACGCAGGAGGTGAAGCTTCCGTACACGTGCGTCAAGGAGGCGGTCTTCCCGTTCGTGAAGTTCCCGGGCGTGGACATCACGCTCACGCCGGAGATGAAGTCGACGGGCGAGGTGATGGCGATCGACCGCGACCGGCACATTGCGTTCTTCAAGAGCCAGCTCGCGTCGGGATCGAAGCTCCCCTCGAAGGGCAGCGTGTTCCTGTCCGTCAAGGACGAGGACAAGGACGAGGTCGTTCCGCTTGCGCGCAAGCTCGTCGAGATGGGCTTCAAGATCTACGCGACGCTGGGGACCTCGACGCGTCTCTGGAACGAGGGCATCAAGTCCCAGGCGTGCTTCCGCATTTCGAAGGGGCGTCCGAACGTCCTCGACCTGATGAAGGAGAAGTCCGTCGACTGGCTCGTCAACACGTCCGAACCGGGCGCGGAGGCGATGGTGGACGACATCCGCATGCGGTCCTCGGCGATCATCCACGGCGTGCCGATCACGACGACGATCGCCGGCTTCGCCGCGACGCTGGAGGGCCTCGAGGACTTCACCCGCTTCGGCGAGTTCACGGTCTGCACGCTCCAGGAGTATCACAAGAAGCTTCACTGAGGCGTATAAAATGATATAATGTCTGTATGAATGGCAGACAGTTATCTCGTCGGTCCTTTCTCGGGGGAGCTCTTTCTTTTGGTGCGTTGGCCGGTTGCAACGTCTTTCGCGCGCCTGCGGGCGTGATGGCGGGAGACGGGGCCCGGCTCGTGCTGGGGGTCATCAGCGATATCCACATCGACGCGGCGAAAGGCGATTTCAAGAAGTTCGGCGACACGGAGCAGTTCGAGAAGACGCTGCGCTGGTTTGACGAGCAGGGCGTGGACGGCGTCGTGCTGGCAGGTGACATGGCCGACAACGGCATGATGAATCAGCTTGAGCGCGTGGGCGAGGCGTGGTTCAGGGTCTTTCCCGATGGCACGTCGCGGCGGGACGGACGACCGGTCGAGCAGCTGTTCGTCTACGGCAACCACGATCTTGAGGGACAGCATTACGACAAGTTCGGCGTTCGCTATTTCGAGAAGACGTCCTTCGAGGCGGCGCAGATCTGCCGTGATCCGGCGGCGGCCTGGAAGCAGGTCTTCCGGGAGAAGTATGCGCCGATCTGGCTGAAGACGGTGAAGGGCTATCAGTTCGTCGGCGCGCACTGGGACTCCTGGTCCGGCGTGCCTGCGGTCGAGGATTGGTTCCGGAACAACGCCGGACGCATTGACCGGACGAAGCCGTTCTTCTTCATCCAGCACTGCCATCCTCGGGGCACGGTCTACGGCGACGAGGCCTGGGGCGCCGACAAGGGCTATGCGACGCGAGCGCTGTCGGCCTTTCCGAACGCCGTTGCGTTCACGGGCCATTCGCACGAGTCATTGACGGACGAGAGGTCTGTCTGGCAGGGCGAGTTCACGTCGATCGGCACGGCGTCGCTGCGCTACGGCGGACACGTCGACAAGTACAAACAGCGTCAGGGAATGCTGGTGAGCGTCTACGACGACCGCATCGTCCTGGCGCGGCGCGACTTCCTGCACGATGAGTCGCTGGGCGACGACTGGGTGATTCCGCTGCCGTGCGGACAGAAGAAGCCGTACGATTTCGCGGCGCGAAAGGCCGCCGGCATTCCGCCGAAGTTCGGCCGTTTCGCCAGGCTTTCTTCCAAGCTAATCGAGGGCAAGGGCTGGGAACTGACGATCCCCTGTGCCGATGCCGGCAAGACGCGTCCGTTCCGCTACGAGGTCGCGACGGGATGCGAGGACAAGGACGGCAAGCCCGTCGTCTTTACGGTTTACGACGCCAAGTACAACATGCCGCTCGGCCTGTCCGGCGCGGCGACGAGGTTTCTCGTGAAGTTCGCGGACCTTCCGGGGGCGGGTGCCGGCGGACAGAAGGCGCCCGCTTTCACCGTCACACCGCTCGACTGGTTCGGAAACCGCGGCCTCCCGCTGTCGATTGCCGCGGATTCGTAATCCTTTTCGCGTCGATTTGTGCTATAATACACCCTCAATTTCAGAAAGGACCATCAATTCCATGAAACTCGAAGACCTGAAGGGCAAAACCGTCGGCGTGTGCGTTTCCGGCGGACTCGATTCCAAGACCATCTGCTGCGTGCTGAAGGACGCGGGCGTGAAGGTGAAGGCGTTCTCCGCGAACGTCGGTCAGCCCGACGAGAAGGACATCAACGACATCAAGAAGAAGATGGCCCCGACCGGTGTCGAGACGACGATCGTCGACGTGACGAAGGAAATGGCCGACATCTGCTTCGAGACGGTGAAGTGCCAGGCGATGTACGACGGCGGCTACTGGAACTCGACGGGCATCGCCCGCGCGGTCACGGTCCAGAAGCTCCTCCCGGCGATGAAGAAGGCCGGCTGCACGGTCCTCGTCCACGGCGCCACGGGCCGCGGCAACGACCAGATGCGCTTTGAACGCTACACGAACGTGATGGACCCGAAGTTCGGCGTGTACGCCCCCTGGCGTGACGCGGATCTTCTCAAGCTCTTCCCCGGACGCACGCAGATGGTCGAGTTCCTCGCCAAGCGCGGCATCGTCGCCTTCGTCGGCACGAAGAAGAAGTATTCGACTGACGCGAACCTCGCCGGTCTCTCGCACGAGGCTGAGGACCTTGAGTCCATGGAGACGTCGATGCGCATCGTGAAGCCCACGATGGGCGTGTGGCCCGAGAAGGCGCCGAACA
>CAMEZU010000190.1 GCA_945947925.1 uncultured Verrucomicrobiota bacterium | reverse complement strand
AGCTTCTTCATCTCGCTGATGCGGGACTTCTCCGCGACGAGGACGGCATCCTTGGTCGTGACGACGACGAGGTTCTTCACGCCGAGGAGCGAGATGCGCGCCGAGCGGGCGACGCAGATGTTGTTGTCCGCCTCGACGACCGTGCACGGTCCTTCACGGACGTTCCCTCGCGAATCGTGCGGGAAGTAGGTGTCGAAGGCGGCGAAACTGCCGACGTCGTCCCAGCCGAAGTCGCCGGGGACGACCGCGACGCCGCCCGCTTGCGAGAACGGCTCCATCACCGCGACGTCGAAGGAGACCTTCGGCATCGCCTCGTAAAGCTCCCTGAACCGCGCACCCTTCGCGGACTCGCCGCCGTCGCAGAGGGACACCAGGTCCGGGGCGTAGGACGCAAAGGCCGACCGGAACGTCGACGTCTGCGCGATGAACATGCCCGCATTCCAGAGGAAGCCGTCCTTCAGGTAGGCCTTCGCCCGACGCAGGTCGGGCTTCTCGACGAACCGTCCCGCCTCGGGGTCGACATAGCCGAAGCCCGTCGCCGGGAAAGTCGGACGGATGCCGATCGTGACGATCTGCGGACCCTTCGCGGCCCGGGCGATCGCCCGCTTCACGGCCGCGCGAAAACGGATCGGGGCAGCCACCATCTGGTCGCTCGGGAAAAATCCGACGACCCCGTCGCCGCCCGCCCCCGCAAGGCCGACCCCGGCCGCGACCGCAGCCCCCGTGTCGCGCCGCATCGGTTCGCCGATGATGTTCTTCGCCGGAATCTCCGGCAGCTCCCGGCGCGTCGCGTTCACCAGGTCCTTCGACGTGACGACATAGACGTCCTCGAAACGGACAAGGCCGAGGAGGCGCGTCACGCTCTGGCGAATCAGGCTCTCGCCGCCGAAGACGCGCAGGAACTGCTTGGGCTGCTCGGGCGTCGACAGCGGCCAGAAGCGTTCGCCACTGCCGCCCGCCAGGATGACGGCCTTGAAATTAGTAGAGTTTTTTGCCATAGACGAGGATCTTGTAGAGATGGTAGACTTCTTCCTTCGCCTCCGGTGCGCGGCCGACCTTCACGTACTGCGCCTTGACCGGCGCCGGCAACTGAATCTTCCACTCCCCCTCGTTGGTTTCAGACGCATAGACCTGCTTGAAGCTCTCGCCGTCCTCGCTCGTCCAGACGCGAAGCGGCACCTGGCGCGGACCGTTCTGTCCGCCGCCCGAATTGACGACGATGACGCCTGTGATGTCGCTCGAACCGGGCAGCTTGACCATGCCCCACGGCGCCTTGTCCTTGTCCGTATGAAACGCATTGCCCGCCTCGAAACCCGTCGGCGTCAGCGCGCAGCGGTAGGTGACGGGATTGTCCCAGTTGCTCGTGCCGGACGTCATCAGGATGCCGTCGGGCGAGAGCAGCTGTCCGCCGTTGAACTCCTTCGGCCAGCTCTTCCCGTTCGCCTTCGGCGCCGTTCCGGGGGACAGCTTGTCCAGGAGCGAGTAGACCTGGCGGAACATCTCAATGTCGCCCGCCTCGGACGCCTTGCGCACCATGCCCTTGTAGTCGAGTTCCGCCCCGCTCTTCGCCGCGCTCTTGGCCACGGTCGTGAGGAACCGCTTCGTGCTCGGTCCGTCATTCATCAGGCGTCCCGCACCCCAGTTAATCGTCTGGCGATAGAAGGTCGGCGTCTTCGCCTGTCCCTCGAGCGCCGTCTCGAAGAGCTCCCAGACCACGTTCTCGTCCTTCTCGAACATCTTGTCGAGCTTCTTGAGGCAAAGGTCGTCCCAGTACGGCGACTCGAACGTCTTCGCGGGATTCTCCTTGATGGCGAGAAGGCCCTTCTTCGCCGCCTCAAGCTTCTGGTCGCGCGTCTTCACCTTGTCGAGATAGGACAGGTAGAGCTGCCAGCCCTGGCCGGGCGCGTCGCGGAACGTCTCGCGCACGGCCGCGCCGAAGGCCTCCCACTCCGCGGCGGAAGCGTTCTTCGCCTCGAGCGCGCAATGCCAGGACACAGCCGCGCACCAGTTGCCGGGACAGGTCTTCATCGACTTCTCGTAGTTGCCCTTCCAGCGCAGGTACTCTGCCGTCATGCGCTTCGGGTTGCGGTAGTAGCGCTCGATTTCCTCGAGCGCCGGGAAGCCCTGCCCGCCCAGGGAGTCGTGCGGACCCGTATGCCCCGTCACCGAGTAGGCGATGCCCCAGCGGTCCACCGTGTAGTCCCAGAGCACGAACGCGCAGTGGCCGGTCTGTCCGGCCGTGAACGCGCGGATGCCGTGAGCCGCCGCGCACTGCGAGCCGAACTTCGAGAGCGCGCCGCACACGCCGCCCACGCGGTAGCGCAGTTCCTGCGTGTTCCAGCGGTGCTGCCACGGCGCGTAGTACATCGGACCGTGCACGCTCGCGCCGAAGCAATTGAAGAGACGGTAGGCGCAGCGCCAGCAGACGCCGTAGTAACGTTCCGCCGGCACGTTCGCGAAATCGTGGATCCACCGGAGATTCTCGACCGAAAGCGGAGCGTTCTGGCCGAAGCCAAGCACCTCGCGCCACGCGCGCACGTCGTGATTCCAGGCGTCGTCGTGCAGCGTTCCGTCCTTCGCCCACTCGCGGTAGCACTCCATCACCAGGACAAGCTTCTCCTCCGTCCAGTCGATGCCGTGGTTAAGCGCCAGCGCCGTCGCGATGTTGCGCCCGATCTTGGACGAGATGAAGTCGTCCTTGTCGTTCCAGACGAGAAGGTCAAGCGCCTCGAGCGCCTTCGCCGCGCACTCATTCTCCTCCTTGATGCCCTTCCACGGCTTGATGCTCCAGGCGCCGGAGCCCGCGAACTGCTCCATCCAATCCTGGTCGCCGAAGAACTTCTTCAGGAACGCGGCGCCACCCTCGTGCTTCGCGATCTTCTTGATCGTCTCCTCGCCCACGCAGGCGCGGATATAATTCTTCACAACCGCAGGATCGCGCTTCGCCTCCTTGGCGAAACCGCCTACCGCCATGCAGAACACCGTTATGAACAGAAAAAATCTTTTCATTTGTCATGCATTATAACATATTTCAGTCACATCTGCACCCCGTAGGGGAGGCGTCCCCGCCTCCCCAGCAAAAGCCCGGTCCAACCTCCTCGGCATCTCCGCCGCCGCAGCGCAAGCCCCGCAAGGCCAAGCAGAACCAAGAGCCCGCCCGTCGGCTCGGGGACAACCGTCGGATGATAGACCGGCGCGAGCGCCGTCAGTGTCCCGGAGAGGTAGTGCGACATCGTCGCGTAGTCGATTGGAAGCGACCAGGCGACCTTATTCTCTTCCGCCGCACTTCCGCCGACATACAGCTCGATCCAGAAGGACTTGCCCGAGAGGTCCGTCCCCGGCGGCAGCGCCGCAAGGGCGTTCTGCTCCGGCATGGCCGCCACGCCCATCGTGTACCCGGGCGTAAACAGGACCGCCTCGTCGAGCCTCACGCCGACACCGTTGCCCGAGGTGTCCGCGTAGTAGAAGACGGCATAGTCGGCCGTTCCACCCGACGACGACGTGTAGCGCGTCGCCTCCGCCGTCGTCACCTGCCAGAGGAGGACGTCCGCAGAAGCTGCGAATGCGGGGAAGAGAACCGCAAGCGTAAGGATGTGCTTAATCATGTCCGTTCTCCTTTTACCACGTGAACGTCGGGGCGCCGCCGCGGCTCACGTACCAGACGCCCTGTCCGGGCTTGATCACGGCCTTCGACGTATCCATCGGATAGGTCCCAGTCAGGCGGTCGTACTTGCCCATCACGCCCCACTGCCCGTTGTCGTACTTCAGCATCGTCCCGACGTCGCCGATCACAATGTAGTCGTTGATGTCGGGCGTCCCCGACATTACGCCGGACGTGTTGAGGTCGACGCCGTTCGGATCGGACGGCGCAAGCAGCGTGTAGGCAGGTTGCTCAAACGTCCCCTGAAGGGCCTTTCCCTCGACCGCACCAGGCGTATACTGTCCGTAGAGATAGATGGGGTCGACATGCGCCTTCGGACGGATGATCATCAGCGCCGCGCCACGCGGGACAGCCTCGTTTCCGCCAGGAGCCGACACTGTCATGCGCGTCCGCCCGTCGGCATCCTTGTCGACGGTCGTCACACTCTCCCAGACCTTGACGCCGTCAGCATCCGTTCCGAGCGTCCAGGCCAAATACTGGAAGTCCTGCGCCGGCGTCGTCGTTCCCGGCTTCGTGCCAGTGTAGTACAGGAGCCGATCCCCAACCGTCAGGTTCGACGTCAGGACCAGGTCGCAGATCTTGATGTTTCCGCGCATGGCCGATGTCTCGATCCACGGCACGGAAATGATCGTCTCCTCCGCCGTCGAATCGAC
>CAMEZU010000189.1 GCA_945947925.1 uncultured Verrucomicrobiota bacterium | reverse complement strand
GTTAACTCATCACAAATCCTGACAGGTACGTAAAGTATTGCAATAGTTTACGGGGCGTGAGGAGGTTGATATGCCAAGCCTTGACGCGGAATTGTGACGATAGTGGACGCCGAGGAACCGAGTTTGGCGCGTAGTCGTTCAATGACCTTGTCGACTAGGCGTGGATCGCCCTCGAAGTCAATGCCTTTGAGTCGCGTAAGAAGGCCATCTTTCGAGAAGACCTCGTTCGGATGTCTGGCGAATTCACGCAGTGTCAAAACTTCACGTTCCGTGAGACGCACCGCTCCGCTCGGCGAGAAAAAGGTCTGGGCCGTCGCATCCACATGTCCGTAGCCAAACAGAAAGTTTCCATCCGTGCTGCGAGCACATCGTCGGAGGGCTGCGGAGACGCGAGCAAGGAGGACCTCCTCGGAAGCTGTTTTTGCGATGAAGTCATCCCCGCCGACACCGAGGCCTTTGAGTTCGTTTTCCTCGCTCGGATAAGCCGTGAAGAAAAGGATCGGAACCTCGGCATCGGTCTTGCGAATCTCACGACAGGCAGCGGGACCGCTCATGCGCGGCATCATGACATCGAGAATGATGAGGTCAGGCGCATGGCGAAGATGCGCTTCGACGGCTTCGCCCCCGTCCTTGACGGGAAGGACCGAATGTCCGGCACGAACAAGGATATCCGACATCATCGCAAGAAGATGTCGGTCGTCATCGGCAATCAGAATTCGGGCGGACGCATTCACTGCTGAATATTGTACCAAAAGCTGTCGCAGTTTCGTCGCAAATCGAAACCGTAGTTTTGATAACCTATGGGCAAACCGCAAGGAGAAGAAACAATGTCGAGTCGCGAACTCTGGTACGTCTGCAAACGCCTCATGAATGCCGAACGCGTGGATGCGCTCAGAAAGGTCATGCTGGCACCCGAACCGATGATTGTCACGCAGCTTGCCGACATGCTGCGAATCAAGGAGCCCGCGACGAGCCAATACCTGACGCAGTTGGAAGTCGACTGCGGTCTCGTAGCGTCCATCCGGGAGGGACGGTATGTCTCCTACGCGCCCAAGGCGGACCCCGACGATCCGCGGTGCGAAGTCCTGTCTGGGGTCCTGCGGCGTTGCTTCAAAGATGAATCCGATCGACTCGGGCTGTCGCTCGCCGGACCTCGGGAAGCGCCGTCCTTCGTGCAAGGACTTGCCGGCCTGTCAAACGAGGGACGCGTACGAATCTGTCTTCATCTCCGGAAACACGGACCCTGCTCGGTGTCGACACTTTCAAAACTGATCAACCAGTGCGACGCAGGCATCAGAAGACATCTCCGCATTATCGGCGATGCCGGTTTGTGCCAGGGGAAAGACAACATCTGGCATTGGCGCGAACCAAACGATCGAGTGCTCAAGACACTCCTCGACCTCTTCGCAAGAGAGCTCCCGTAAAGTATTGCAATAGTTTACGTGGGAACAAGTTTTACAGAAAGGAGACTGGAAATATGCTAAAAGCGAGTGAACTAAAGTATCCGACGACTAAAGTCGCGGGATTGGAAGTCTATGTCATTCCTCCCGAAGAGAAATACAATGTGCTGAAAGCGGCGTATTGGGGAGAGCCCGTACCGCGAGCGACCGACATACTGGAAGACATCCACACCGGTCGGGAATTCATGGTAAAGGATCTTCTTGTCGTCAAGAACGGAAACATTGTGGAGCTCGAAACGCCCTTCTTCTGGGAAGGCGGCGGATCGATCATCGACTGGGTGCCTGCATTGCCGAGGAAGAAACGGGAATTGAGGGACGCGAAGGCTTCCGCCTATCAGGCAGGTTTCGATGACGGAATGCAACGTCAACGTGAGGGACTGCGAAAACCTTTCGTGCGTCCGTCTCGCGACGGCAAGTTCAATGACAGCGTTGCACGTGAATATGCCGCCGGCTACGCCTATGGATGTCGGAAACGCCTTGTCAATCTCAAGCGTGCGGGGATTGAAGACTCTCCTGTTGCCGTCGAAGACGTCCTTGCCGCGCTCGCCGGCGGTTCCTACAAGGTCAGCGTATTCGACGAGTGCACATTTCTTTACCTGAGCGAAGACAATCATCTCACGTTCATCGGTCCGGATGAACTTTCGGATGACGGAGCGATCTTCTCTGTCGATGTCTGCGGACAGCATTACGAGTCAACCATCCTGACCAAGGCATGGCGCGCCGCACAGGAGAATACGGTTCCAATCGACCAACGCATCGCGCTCGCCCTTTGCGAAGTCAAAGAATATCGCGATCTTACACTTGAGTCAATGTACGAGATCAACTATCCGCGCGAAGAAATCGAAAAACAGATTTCGTCTTACAAGGGGGAACTCTACTTTGATTTCAAGGCGCCCGAAGGCCAGAACATCGTTGTCCGTCCCGAACCGCGCAACGGTGCTGTCTTCAACAATTGGGATGATCTCTTGACGCGAGACTATATCAAGATTTCACTTGATCAGGCCGTCGACTACCTCTATGCCAATCGAATCTATTTCAACCTTGGCCATTATGCCAGGGAGAAAATCATGACCGAAACAAATCCCCAACCGATGCTGGTTCCAGGGCGCAACACAACACAAAACGCAGTCCGTCCTGTCCTAGATGACGATCTGCCGTTCTAACCGTATCCTAACGGTACGTAAAGTATTGCAATAGTTTACGGGAGGTATACGGATGCGGAGGCGGCAGCGTCTGACCTGGCGGTTCTCGAAGGCGTCCGCCGTCGGATTGCGCTTCGGATAGCGGAGGACGGCGGCAATGTCCTCCGTCTCTGCTGTGAGCACGTCGTTGCGCACCTGGCCGTCGCCGAGGAGCCGCGTCGTCAGGTCCGCCGCAGATGCTCTGGTATTTCGGCAAGTCTGTCGCCATTCAGCCGTCTTTCCCGGAACCTGCGCTGACAGGGGACGGGAGGCTGCCGCTCAGACAAGTTCACCGAGCAGAATCTGAGGGTGGGCTTCGGTAATCTTTACCTTCACCAGGGTTCCGATCCGCAATGCTCCGTTCTTCATTCGACATTCTTCATTCGCCGCCACGTCCCAGACGACGATGCGGTTGCCAGAGTCGCGGCCGGACCAGCGGTTCTTGTTGCGCTTCGAGGGACCCTCGACCATCACCTCGCGGACGGTGCCGACGAGCCGGTCGTTGTTGCGCTGGCCGCGCGCCTCCTGGTCCGCGAGGAGCACCTGGTCGCGGCGCTCCTTCTCCACGGTCGGCACGTCATCGGGGAGGGCCGCGCTGCGCGTCCCGGGACGCGGGGAATACTTGAAGACGAATGCGTTGTCGAAACCCGCCTCTTCCATCAGCGTGCGCGTCTCCTCGAAATCAGCCTCGGTCTCGCCAGGATAGCCGACAATCACGTCCGTCGTGAGCGCAAACTCGGGATCGAAGTCGCGGAGCTTCTTCGTCGCGGCGAGGTATTCCGCGCGCGTGTAATGGCGGCCCATCTCCGCGAGGACGCGGTCCGATCCGGACTGGACCGGGAGATGCAGATGTCGACAGACCTGCGGAAACGTCCTGTAGACGCGGATCAGTTCGTCCGTACAGCCCTTCGGGTGCGCGCTCGTGAAGCGGATGCGCTCGATGCCGGGGATGGACGCGACAGCCTCGAGAAGGCGCGGGAACGCCTCCGTGTAGCCGCCCGGACTCGGCGCGTCCTGCTCGTCCCACGCCTTGTTGCGCATGCCGTAGCGAAGGACGCTCTGCCCGAGGAGGCACACCTCCCTGACGCCGCGTTCCGCGAGCGCGCGGATCTCCGCGACGACCTCGCGGGCGGGACGCGAGTACTCGTGTCCGCGCACGTCGGGGACGATGCAGTAGCTGCAACGGTTGTCGCAGCCGATGAGAATCGTCACATAGCTCTGGAAGGATCCCGTCGTGCCGGCGCGCTGCGTGTCGGGATGCGCGTCCAAGCCGATCGGGATCTCATCGTCGCCGACCTCCAGGAGGCCCTTCCGTCCCGTTTTCGCAATCTCGTCGATCACGTGCGGAATGAGTCCGAAGCGGCGCGGACCGACCGCGAAGTCGAGCTTGGGGAGGCGCTTGAAGATATCCGCGCCCATGCGCTTCACCGCACAGCCCATCATGCCGACGATCTTCTTCGCGGCAATCATGTTGCCGGCCTTTCCGACGGCCTTTTCCTCGGCTTTCTGGCGCACGGTACAGCTGTTGATGATGACGATTTCGGCGTCTTCCTCGCCCTGCGCCTTCTCGTGGCCCGCGGCCAGCATAAGCGCCTCGACCTCCCCGGGGTCGCCGACGCTCTACTGGAACCCGTAGGTATGGATCCGAAACTTCATGGAGGGAAAATGAACCACAT
>CAMEZU010000188.1 GCA_945947925.1 uncultured Verrucomicrobiota bacterium | reverse complement strand
TGCATCGTCGGATGCAACAGCGGAGCGCCTGACAAACAGGCGCTTCATGTTTTGGCATGCGACACCGAAACCGGCGGCGCGAGAATCGTGCAGTCCGTCAAGGGCATTGAGGGCACGACCTACTTTGCCATCGACGGGGAGAAGAAGAACCTTTACTCCATGATTTCCGAGAACGGCAAGGGCGCTCTCGTGAAGTTCGCGCTGGACGCGCACCGCATCGGCGCGATGACGAAGCTCGCGGAGCTTCCGTGCGAGACGCCCTGCCACGTCTCGCTCACGCCCGACGAGAAGCGCGTCGCCTTCGCGGCGTATTCTTCCGCGACCTGCGGCACGGTCGGAATCGACGGACGCGACCTCAGGACCTTCGTCTTCCCGAACGACGACATGGGCGACAACAGGAACCGCCAGCAGAAGGCCTTCGCGCACCAGACGTTCCATCTCGACCCCGCGGGCGTCGGACATGGCGAGATGGGCGTCGTCGATCTCGGATGCGACCGCGTGTGGTTCTTCGACCCGAACACGATGGAAAGGCGGAAGGACCTTTTCATCAAGACGGCGAAGGGCGACGGACCTCGCCACGCGCTGTTTCTTCCGCGTAGCCTGAACAAAGTGCTCTATCTCGTCAACGAACTCGGGAGTTCCGTTTCGCAGTACGCCTTCGACGGCGCGACGTTCACGCTTATGGATAAGACGTCGATGCTTCCGGACGGCTTCAACCGCTGGGCTCCCGACGGCGCGAACCTCGTCACGAAGGCCGCGGCAATCAAGTCGACGGCGGACGGGAAGATCCTGATGGTGTCTAACCGCGGCTACGACTCAATCGCGTTTTACGAAGTCGGGCCGCTCGGCAGGCTCAAGCTCCGGAACATCGCGAAGCTTGCGGGCAAGTTTCCGCGCGACTTCGAGCTGATGCCGGGCGAGAAGTTCATGGTCGTCGGACACAAGATGTCGAACGAAATCCAGGTCTACGCCTTCGACCGCACCGCCTGCACGCTCACGCCGGTCGGCAAGCCGATCGAAGCCTGGCGTCCCCTCTGCTTCAAGTTCCTGTGATGACACGCATTGCCAACGGACTCATCATCGACGGCTCGGGCCGTCCCGGATTCATCGGCGACATTCTCGTCGACGGCGACCGCATCGTCGCGGTTGAGCCGAGGGAGGCAAAACACCAGAACGCCAGGACGCCAGAACAAACGGGAAGCGATGTCTTGATCGATGCGACGGGCTGTCTGGTCACGCCCGGGTTCATCGACGCGCACACGCATTCGGACGCCTATCTCGTCATCGAGCCCGACGCCCCGTCGAAGATTTCCCAGGGCATCACGACGGAGATCAACGGACAGTGCGGAGGAAGCGTCGTGCCGCGCTACGGCGAGGCGCGGCTCTCCTCGGACTGGGCGGCGATTCTCGGCGAGCGGCTCACGTGGCATTCGCTCGGCGAGTACCGCGCGGTGCTCGAGGCGGCTCGGCCCGCGGTCAACACGGTGCAGTTCGTCGGACACAACACGCTGCGCTCGTCGGTCGTCGGCTACTGCGGCCGTCCGGCGACGGACGACGAGCAGCGGAAGATGGAGTACCTTCTCGAGCAGGCGCTTGAGGAAGGCGGGTGGGGACTCACCACGGGACTCATCTACCAGCCGGGAAAATACGCGACGCCGGACGAAGTCGTCGCGCTCGCGAAGGTCGCGGCGAAGAAGAGCGGCTTCTATGCGACGCACATGCGGAGCGAGGGGGATGCGATCCTCGAGTCGATCGACGAGGTGATCGACCTCGTGAAGGCGACCGGCATCCGCGCGGAAATCTCGCACCTCAAGACGAGCGGACGGAAGAACTGGCACAAGATCGACGCCGTCTTGGACAAGATGGAGGACGCGATCGGGAAGGGACTCCTCCTCGGCAGCGACCGCTATCCGTACTGCGCGGCGGGAACGGACCTCGACGTCGTCTTTCCCGACTGGGCCGGCGAAGGCGCGGCGCCCGCGGAGTGCCGGCGGCTCGCGGATCCCGCGACACGGCGGCGCATCGTCGACGAGATCGACGCGCAGGACCGCGACTGGTCCACGGTGATGATCGGCGGCACCTGGCATCCGGACAACAAGCGCTACAGCGGCAAGACGGTCGCGGAGATTCTTGGATTCCGTACGGCTCGTGCCCTCACGAGCAGCATCGGTGCGCCCCTCACCCCCGGCGAACTCATCTGCGACATCCTCGCGAAGGACGGGTGCAAGACGGGCGCGTTCTTCTTCACGATGAGCGAGGAAAACCTCGCGAAGATCTACGCGCGGCCGTGGATCGTCCCCGGGAGCGACGCATCGCTGCGCGCGCCGTGGGGACCCCTGGGAGCGGACCATCCGCATCCGCGCGCGTACGCGACGATGCCCGAGTTCTACCGCCGCGTGCGTGCGCTCGGCTTCTCGCGCGAGGAGACGGTCGCACGCATGACGTCCGTCATCGCGCGACGCTTCGACATCCCGAACCGCGGCACGCTCGAGAGGGGTGCGTTCGCGGACCTCGTCGTCTGGAAGGAAGAGGACTTCAAGGCGCAGTCGACCTTCGACGATCCGCACCGCTTCTCGACGGGCGTGAAGCTGACGATGGTCAACGGCACGGTTCCCTATCGCGACGGAACCTTCACCGGTGACCGCGGCGGAAGGCTGCTGACGCAGAAAAAATGATAGAATATGCGGACCATGAAAATCGAGATCCTGCCTTCACTTCTTGCCGCCGACTATGCGAAGCTCGGCGAGGACATCCTGCGAGCCGAAGCCTCCGGAGCGGATGCCCTGCACATCGACATCATGGATCCGACCTTCGTGCCGAACATGTCCTTCGGCCCCGACATCGTCGCGCTCGCGCGCCGCGTGGCGCCGGACTTCTACCGTAACGTCCACCTGATGATGAACCGGCCCGACCTCTATCTCGAGGCGTTCGCGAAGGCGGGCGCCCAGACGATCCAGGTCCACATCGAGGCGGACTGCGACCTTCACACGACGCTGAGGAGGATCCGCGCGATGGGGATCAAGCCGGCGATCGTCCTCAATCCCGAGACGCCGGTCGAGATCCTCTATCCGTATCTCGGCGAGATCGACGAGGCGCTTGTGATGACGGTGCATCCAGGATTCGGCGGACAGAAGTTCATCACGGAGTGTCTGACGAAGGCGGCCTGGCTGCGCGAGAAGCGTCCGGACCTCGACATCATGATCGACGGCGGCGGCAACGCCGAGACGATTCCGCTGGCCCGTCGGGCGGGCGTCAACCAGTTCGTCGCCGGCAGCTATCTCTTCAAGCAGGCGGACATGAAGGCTGCGGTCGAGGCGCTGAAGGCCTCGCTGAACCGAGAGCGGATATGAAGATCGCCGACCTGTCGTCCGCCCTTGTCCGCAACACGCCGTGGTTCGTCGCGGCGGCGGCCGTCGTCTCGTATCTCTTTCCCGGCGCCTTCATCGGAGTGCACGGCGTCACGGCGAAGCTGGTCCTCGGCTTCATCATGCTGACGATGGGGATGACGCTGACGGCGGACGACTTCCGCGCGGTGGCGGCGCGTCCGTGGGAAATCGCCATCGGCGCGGTCGGGCAGTTCACACTGATGCCGCTCATCGCGTTCACGATCGCGAGCGTGCTTCCGGAGAACTATCGCGGCGTCGGCGTCGGACTCATCCTCGTCGGCTGCTGTCCAGGCGGCGTTTCGTCGAACCTGATGTCTTTCCTCTGCAAGGGCGACGTCGCCTTCTCCGTCGGCATGACCACCGTCTCGACGCTACTCGCGCCGGTGATGACGCCGCTCCTCACCGCGCTCCTCGTCGGCTGGCTCGGGACGGACGGCACTGTGTCCGTCGATGCGCTCAGCATGTTCCGCGACCTTCTCTTCGTGACGCTCCTCCCGGTCGCGCTCGGCTTCACGCTCAACCGAATCTTCAGCGCGAACACGTCCTTCCGCCGCGCAAAGGTCCACCTGCCCGCCCTCGCGGTCATCGCCCTTGCGGCGATTGTCGCGGGCGTCATGGCGGGCTACCGGATGCGTCCCGCGGACACGGTGCAGATTTCGATCCTCGCGGTCTTCGCGGGCGTCCTGCTACACAACTCGCTCGGTTATGCGCTCGGCTACACGGTCGGGGTCGCCGCGCGGTTCAACGGACCGAAGCGCCGCACCGTCTCCATCGAGGTCGGCATGCAGAACGCGGGACTCGCGACCGAGCTCTCGAAGAACCTGAGCGCGAACGTCCAGGCCGACGCGGCGATCGCCGCCGCCGTCTCCTGCGTCTGGCACTCGATTTCCGGAGCCCTCCTCGCCGGACTCTTCAACGCGATCGAGCGTCGGACGG
>CAMEZU010000187.1 GCA_945947925.1 uncultured Verrucomicrobiota bacterium | reverse complement strand
CACGCGCTTCAAGGCGCTCAAGACCGACGAGCGCGTCACGAAGGTGATCGAGAAGATCGGTACGACGGTCAACTCCAAGGGCAAAGGCGCCGAGGCGTCCTGCAAGAACCGTACGCGTGCGATCCGCCAGGAGGAGCGCAAGGCCGCCGCCGAGAAGGCGCAGAAGGAAAAGGACAAGAAGAAAGACGAGGACGAGAAGGCGCGCAAGGAAAAGCATCGCGAGGACGAGCTCGCGGCTGCAAAGGCACTCTATGACGAGATCTGCGAGGGCGAGGTCAAGACGCTGAGCTGGGAAGAGGCCATCAAGCGTCTTGAGGACCTTAAGGCCACGTTCGAGAATGACCCGTTCAACTCCGGCGAGGGCGTCGTGCTGCTCGACAAGTCATTGAAGAGCGTCCGCCGTATGGCGAAGGTCCAGGAGATCCTTCAGCGCAACGTCAAGGACTACAAGTTCAAGAACAAGCTGCCGAAGGATGCCACGGTGTCGTCGATTACCGGCTACACGATTACCGAGGCGTCCGAAAAGGGCCTTGTCCTGATGCCGCCGAAGGGCAAGAAGACGAGAAACCTCACGTGGCGTCTTCTTTACAAGAACTACCACAGCAACCTCTGCGAACTCTTCAATCGCTTCATCTGGCACGCCGGCAAGAATGGCGCCCCGAAGCTGTCGACGCTCGAACGCGCCGATGCGATGATCGGCATTGCACTGACCCTACAGACGGTCTGTTCGGACGACACCAGTGCGTCCGAGTTTGCTCAGAAGGTCGTGCTTGATGCCGTCAAGGAGTTCCCCGCCATTCGTGATGACGCGAAGGAACTCTTCCCGACGATCGATTTCTCCAGCATCGAGGCTGAAGAGTGAGGCGGAGTCCGAAGACGAAAATGAATTACCTGACGAAAATCCTGAATGCGACGGTCTATGACGTCGCGATCGAAACACCGTTGGACGAAGCGTCCGCCCTGTCGAAGAAGTTCGGCTGCCGCTTCCTCCTGAAGCGCGAAGACCTCCAGCCCGTCCACAGCTACAAGATCCGCGGCGCCTACAACAAGATGAGCCAGCTCTCGCGCAAGGAGCTTGAGAAGGGCGTCATCTGCGCCTCTGCCGGCAATCACGCCCAGGGCGTGGCGCTCTCGGCGAAGAAGCTCGGCGTCAAGGCGACGATCGTGATGCCGGTGACGACGCCGGACATCAAGACGTCCGCCGTCAAGTCCTACGGTGCGTCGATCGTCCTCCACGGCGACAGCTATTCCGACACCTACGAGGAGCTCCACCGTCAGATCAAGGAGCACGGTTACACCTACGTCGCGCCGTTCGACGATCCGGACGTGATCGCGGGCCAGGGCACGGTCGGCAAGGAGATTCTCGATCAGGCGGGCCGCGACCTCACGGCCGTCTTCGTTCCAATCGGCGGCGGCGGACTCGCCGCAGGCGTCTCCGTCTACGTGAAGAGCGTGCGTCCGTGGGTCAAGGTCTACGGCGTCGAGCCCGAGGACTCCGACTGCATGTACCAGTCCTTCAAGGCCGGCAAGCGCGTGACGCTCGACAACCCGGGGCTCTTTGCGGACGGCGTGTGCGTCAAGCAGCCCGGTGAGGAGACGTTCAAGCTCTGCAAGGAGAACCTCGACGGCATTGTCCGCGTCTCCACGGCGGAGACCTGCGCGGCGATCAAGGACATCTTCGAGGCGACCCGCGCCATCTGCGAACCCGCAGGCGCCCTCGCCCTCGCGGCGGCGAAGAAGGTCGCCAAGAAGGGCGAAAGCTACGCCTGCGTCATTTCCGGCGCCAACATGAACTTCGATCGCATCCGCTTCGTCAGCGAGCAGACCGAGCTCGGCGAGGGACGCGAGGCGATCTTCGACTGCGCGATTCCCGAACAGCCGGGCAGCTTCTCGAAGTTCATCGCGAAGCTCGGCAAGCACAACGTCACCGAGTTCAACTACCGCATGTCGGAAGGTCTCCTCGCCCACGTGTTCGTCGGGGTGTCCGTCAAGAACCTGGACGGACGCAAGGCGCTGCAGAAGAGCTTCCGCTCTGCGGGCTTTCACTGCATCGACCTCTCGGACAATGTGCTCGCGAAGGAGCACGTCCGGTACATGGTCGGCGGACGCTCCAGTGCGATCGAGAACGAGATCGTCTACACGTTCGAGTTCCCGGAGAAGCCGGGCGCACTGATGAACTTCCTGAAGGTCATCGCCGGACGGTGGAACATCTCGCTGTTCCACTACCGTAACCACGGCGCCGACCACGGGAAGGTGCTCGCCGGCTTCCAGGTCCCGAAGGCCGAGCGCACCGACTTCGCCAAGGCACTCGAGGAGATCGGCTACGCCCATACGGACGTGACCAACGATCCGGCCTACAAGTACTTCCTGGGGAAGCGCAGCTAAGACAACCGACAAGACAGAAGGGGGAATCATGCCGTCGAACACGCCTGTCGTTCCGCGCAAGTACCTTGCGCTCTTCATCCTGCTCACCAGCTGCTTTGCGCTGTGGGGCTTGCTGAACAACATGACGGACAACCTGGTCCCCGCCTTCCAGAAGATCTTCACGATGGACCAGTCGCGCGCCGGTCTCGTGCAGGTCGCGTTCTACGGCGCCTATGCGGTCCTTGCGATCTTCGCAGCCGTGCTGGCCGAGGAGCTGTCGTACCGGAAGGGCGTGCTGATCGGACTCGCCGTCTACATCGGCGGCGCCTTGCTCTACATTCCCGCCTGCGTGGCCCAGTCGTTCGACATCTACTTCATTGCAATCTTCATCGTCGCGGCTGGCTGTTCGCTGCTGGAGACGACCTGCAACCCTTACGTCCTTTCGCTGGGCGACGAGTCGACGGCCGTCCGTCGCCTGAACTTCGCCCAGATGTTCAACCCGGTCGGATCGATGGTCGGCATCGTCCTTGCGCAGCAGCTCATCCTCTCGCACCTCAATCCGGCGTCTGCCGAGGAGCGGGCTCTGATGGACGAGGCGACGCGCCAGGGCATCATCCACAACGAGCTTTTCTGGGTCTGCGCGCCTTACGTCGGCCTCTGCGCGATTGCCGCGGCGATCTGGGTGTTCTTCTTCCTCAAGCGCGAAGGAGAGTCGCTCCCGACGAAGTCCGCCCTCGCGAAGGTCGTGACGTCTCTGCTCTTCTCCGTCGTGCCGCTGACCGTCCTTTACTTCATCTTCCCGCAGATGAACAAGATTGCCTGGGTCCTCTGCGGCGTGGTCGGTCCGCTCGTTTATCTCGTCCTGGACGCCAACTACCGCCAGCTGCTGAAGACGCTCCTCGCGAAGCCGCGCTACTTTGTCGGCGTCATCGCCCAGTTCTTCTACGTGGGCGTGCAGATCGCCGCCTGGACCTGGATGAACGCCTACTGTCAGAAGGAGCTCGGCGTGACGGCGGCCCAGGGCGCCATCTACTACACGATCGCCATCTGCACCTTCATCGCCTGCCGCTGGATCGCCACCTTTGCCATGAAGTATCTCGAGCCCGCCCTGATGATGGCCGGCTTCGCCGCCGGTGCCATCCTCTTCACCCTTGGCGTCATGTACATCCCGTCAACGGTCCTCTTCTCGGTCGGCGGACTGCCGTTCTCCGCAAACGTCATCTGCCTCATCCTGATGAGTGCCTGCATGTCCCTGATGTTCCCGACCATCTACGGCATGGCGCTCGGCGGACTCGACCAGCGGTCCGTCAAGCTCGGAGCCTCGGGACTCATTATGTCGATCCTCGGTGGTGCGATCATTACGCCGTGGATGGCCGGCATCATCGACAAGCCGGGCTTCTGGGGCAAGCTCGTGCCGATGTACGACGCGACGGTGGATGCCAACCTGAAGGCCTCCTCGCTTTCCCTCCGCGCGTCCTTCATCGTTCCGGCGATCTGTTTCGCCGTGGTCCTCGTCTACGCCCTCGCGTTTCGCGGCAAGAAGTCGGAGCAGTAAGACCATGCTCAAGGACCTCATCAAGGTCTTCGTCGGAGCGCTGCTTGCCGGGCTCGCGATCGGCATCGCCGGTACGGTGTTCCTGCGCGTCCCGAATCCGCTCGTCGGCAGCTGGCTCTTCGGCTTCGGACTCCTGACGATTGTCGTCCTCGGCTTCAAGCTCTTCACCGGCGCCATCGGCTACCTGGCCGTCCTGGGCCCGAATACGCCGCGCTACGCGCTCGACTGCTTCGTCATCTGGCTCGGAAACCTCGTCGGCACGGGGCTCGTGGGCCTCGCGATGCGCAGCTCGCGCGTCTTCCCCTCGTTCGATGCGCGCATGGCGAAGATGGTGGCCGAGAAGCTGGCGGACGGCCCGCTCTCCATCTTCCTCCTCGCCTTGTTCTGCGGACTCCTCATGTACATCGGC
>CAMEZU010000186.1 GCA_945947925.1 uncultured Verrucomicrobiota bacterium | reverse complement strand
GCCATCCTCATGTTCCGCCTCGGCGACTTCTACGAGATGTTCGGCGAGGACGCCGTCATCGCCGCCCCGATCCTCGGCGCAACCCTGACTCGCCGCGGCAGCCAGCCGATGTGCGGCGTGCCGCACCACGCGCTCAACGCCTACCTCGCGAAGCTCATCCGCGCGGGCAAGACCGCCGCGCTCGTGGACCAGGTCGAGGACCCGAAGACGGCGAAGGGACTCGTCCGCCGCGAGATCACCCGCATCGTCACCCCCGGCACGGTCACCGAGGACGGCCTCCTCGACGAGACCGCCAACAACTGGGTCGCCGCCGTCTCCCATCTCGGCCTCGCGCTCCTCGACCTCTCCACCGGCGAGTTCTGCGTCGAGTCCTTCGACTCGCAGGAGAAGCTCGACGAGGCCCTCGAACGCTACCGTCCCGCCGAGCTCCTGCAGCCGAACGAGGACAACCAGTGGACCTTCTCCCTCGAGGCCGCCTACGACTGCCTCACGCGCCACTTCAAGGTGATGTCCCTCGACGGCTTCGGCCTCACGGGCCGCAACGACCTCATCAGCGCTGCGGGCGCGCTGCTCCAGTACGTGGGCCCCACGCTCCGCCATTCGCTTGACCATGTCCGCAAGGTCGCGATCCGCCAGTCCGATGACGGACTCGTCCTCGACGCGGGAACGGTCCGCCACCTCCAGCTCCTCCCGGGCGGGGAGGTGACGAAGGACGCGTCCCTCCTCGGCGTCCTCGACGTCACCAAGACCCCGATGGGCGCGCGCACGATGCGCAACTGGATCGCGCGTCCCCTCGCGCGGGCGACGGACATCAACGCCCGCCTCGATGCGGTCGGCGCCTTCGTGAACGACCGGTCCGCCCTCGCGTCCCTGCGCCAGCTCCTCACCGGCGTCCGCGACCTCGAGCGTCTCATCCAGAAGGTGGACTCCGGCCGCGCCAACCCGCGCGACCTCAGGGCCCTCGCGACATCGTTGCGCCCGATTCCCGACATCAAGTCCCAGATCGCAACCATTCCACCGCTCCACACTTATCCTTCATCGCTCATCGCCGAGCCCTCCCTCCTCGACCTCATCGACCGAGCCATCGCCGACGAACCGCCCGTGATGCTGACGGACGGCGGCTTCATCGCGCCCGGTTACAACGGGGAGCTCGACGAGCTGCGGACGATCGCGACGGAAGGGCACCGCTGGCTCGCCGAGTACCAGGCGCGCGAACAGGCGCGCACGGGCATCGCCAAGCTCAAGGTGAAGCATGTCTCGACCTTCGGCTTCGTCATCGAGATTCCGAAGGGGGCGGTCGCGATGGCCCCGGCGGACTACGAGCGCCGCCAGACGCTCACCACGGGCGAGCGCTACACGACGCCCGAGCTGAAGGAGTACGAACGCAAGGTGCTCGGCGCGCAGGAACGCGCCGTCGCCATCGAACAACGCCTCTACCGCGAGATTCTCGAGACGATCGCTGCGAAGACGGTCGAGGTGCAGGAGACGGCCGTGGCGCTTGGCGGACTCGACGCCATCCTGTCCCTGGCGGACCGTGCCCTCGCGGCCGGCTACGTGCGCCCGACGATCGACGACTCCGACGTCCTCGACATCCGGGACGGACGCCACCCGATCGTCGAGCAGCTTCCGGATGCGGAGCCGTTCGTCCCGAACTCGGCGTTCCTCAACGGCACGACGGACCAGGTGATGCTCATCACGGGACCGAACATGGCCGGCAAGTCGACCTACATCCGCCAGGTCGCGACCATCGCCGTGATGGCGCAGATGGGCAGCTGGGTGCCCGCCTCGTTCATGCGCCTCGGCGTCCTCGACCGCGTCTTCACGCGCATCGGCGCAGGGGACGACCTCGCGCGCGGCCGGTCCACCTTCCTCGTCGAGATGCAGGAGACGGCGAACATCCTCAACAACGCGACGCCGAAGTCCCTCATCGTCCTCGACGAGATCGGACGCGGCACCTCGACCTTCGACGGCATCTCGATCGCGTGGTCCGTCGCCGAATACCTGCACGGCAAGGCGCAGGCCAAGGCGAAGACGCTTTTTGCGACGCACTACCACGAGCTGACGGACCTTGCGGACATCCTGCCGGGCGTGAAGAACTACACCGTGCGCGTGAAGGAGGAGGGCGGACGCATCGTCTTCCTTCGCCGCATCGTCCCCGGAATCGCCGAGAAGAGCTTCGGCATCCACGTCGGTGCGATGGCTGGCCTCCCGAAGGAAGTCGTGGACCGCGCCGCCCAGATCCTCAAGAACCTGGAGGCCAACGAAATCGACGTGAACGCCCCCCAGAAGGTCGTCCGCAAACCACGGAAGAAGCTCTCCGAACTCCCCGGCCAGATGACATTCTTTTAAGCTTATGAAATTCGAAGACAACCTGAAGCAACTCGAGGAACTCGTCCGCAAGATGGAGTCGGGCGCGTTGTCGCTCGACGAGATGATCGCGGCGTTCGAGAACGGACGCAAGCTCGTGGACACCTGCCAGAAGGACCTTGAGTCCATCCGCCTGCGCATCGAGAAGGTGACCGCCGACGGACCGAAGCCCGTTGAAATCGTGACGAACGCGAATGGCGAGCCCGACATCGCCCTCTGACGTCTCGCGACGCCATTCATTCTCCATTCTCCATTCTCCATTTTACATTTGCGTATGAAGCAGATCTACGTCCAGGCCCAGGCCGACCACATCGCCTCCCTTGCCAAGGCGGCGCCTGTTTCCGCCCTCGAGGAACTCATCTGGAACGCGCTCGATGCGGACGCCCGCGAGGTGCGCGTTGACCTCATCACCAACGCCCTCGGCGCCGTTGAGGCGGTCCGCGTCTCCGACGACGGCACGGGCATCGACATCCTGCGCGCGGACGCGACCTTCGGTTCGCTGGGCGGCAGCTGGAAGCGCCTGACGACGGCGTCCGAGAACACGCACCGCCGGCTACACGGACGTCACGGGCGCGGACGCTTCAAGGCGTTTGCGCTCGGCTCGCACGTCGAGTGGCGCACGACGGTGCGCGTTACGGGCGAGCTGATGTCCTATGTCCTGTCGGGCGACATCTCCAATCCGGGCGTCTTCGAGCTTGAGGCGGCGCCGGAACCGGGTCCGGGCACGGGTACCGAGGTCTACGTCTCCAACGCGTCCGTGAACTGCGATTCGCTCCTCAACGCCGCCGAAACGGTGCAGGCGCTGTCCGCCAAGTTCGCGCTTTACCTCAAGAGCTATCCGGACGTGCGGATTCATTTCAACGGACTTCCCGTCACGCCGGTCGTGGTGCAGCGCCGGATGACGGACTACACGCTCGCGCTCGAGAACGGCGCCGAGGCGAAGCTCGAGGTCATTGAGTGGAAGTGCAAGTTCGCAGGCGCGGGACGGCTTGTCTTCGCGAGTCCCGACGGCTTTCAGTTGCACGAGCAGGCGACGGGCGTGAGGGCGAACGGCGAACCGTTCACGGCCTACCTTGTCTCCTCGCGTCTGCCCGCCCTGGCGGCTGAGAACGCGCTGGTGATGGACGAGCTCAATCCGGAAGTGCGCATGCTCGTCGATGCGGCCCGTCAGAAGCTGAAGGATCATTTTAAGGCCGAGAATGACGACAACATCAAGGCGTTCCGCAAGGAGTGGAAGGCCCGCATCGCGACCTTTACGGACAAGGAGAAGAAGGCGCTTCTCCTCCTCCTCAAGAAGGCCTGCCGCGAAATCAAGGCTCCCGCCGCCGAACAGGCCGTCTGATGCGATGAAACGACTGAACGCGAGTTTGTTCGCCCTGGCCTCTCTGACGGCTGTCGCCGTTCTCCTGTCCGGCTGCGGCCGCGAATCGGACTACCGTCGCCTCCTGAAGGAAGCGGGAGAACCCGACGGCCAGATTGAAAGCGCCATCGAAAAGTTCCGCCAGATGGACACCGCCGCTCAGGATGCCGCAATCAAGGCCCTCGAAGCGCTGAAGGACAAGACCCTGCGCCGCTGAAGGACGACTTGAAAAATCATCCACCTGTCTGCGGATATTTATGCTATACTATCCGCAAATTCCCTTACGGGGGTGATCCGGTTTCGACGGGACACGTTGAGGTCAGATCGCGCGTCGTGGATCCTCGTTGGCCACGTAAAAAACGAGGAAAAAAAGTAATTGCGAACAACGATTACGCTCTTGCCGCCTAATTAACAGGCCGCATGTCGAAGCGCCGATGTCTGCTGAGCGCCGAGGCATCATTTAGCAGATCACGCTGCAGGGGGCTCCGCTCGCTCGCTGCAGGGTGCCGAACCGAACGGATGGTTGAGGATAAGCCCGTGCGTCGGCGTACCTCAGCCGAGATCAAAGGCGCACTACACGCGTAGAAGTTTGGTTGATTCTGTTTCGGACAGGGGTTCGACTCCCCTCACCTCCACCA
>CAMEZU010000185.1 GCA_945947925.1 uncultured Verrucomicrobiota bacterium | reverse complement strand
TCCATCTGGGCCGAGATCAAGCGCCGGATGGATGTCGCCGACGACAAGACCGCAGCCCTCGTGATGGTCTTCCGCGACTTCGCGGGACAGGTCCGCAGCCTCACGCGCTCGTCGGTCTACCGCATCACGCGCGGCCTTGATACCGTCGGCCTCGAGGCCGTGATCGGCAAGGCGGCGGTGAGGCGGGCGCGCGGGATCCGCGGCGGGCAGGGACTGCCGCCCGCGTTCGTGAGCTTCTGGCGCAGCCTCTGCGGCGACCACCAGCGCCGGAAGGCGCTCTCGGCGTGGCGTCACCTCATGCTCGACGAGCTGATCGCCGGGAAGATCATCCCCGGCTACCGCACCGACTGGCGCGGGATCTTCGCCGCCGAGAATCCGGACGTGCCGGTTCCGGAGTTCTGCCCCTACTCGGCGATCCACCAGGGCGCAGGGGCATTCGCGCCGCGCGGCTGGTCCTACTCCTCGCTCCTCGCCCTCGCGCCGGAGAAGGACGTCTGGGCGGGCGCGTCGATCGGCGTTCATGCGATGCGCGCGTTCAATCCGGTCGTGCCGCATACGCGCGTCGGTCTCAGGCCGATGAGCGTGATCACGATGGACGACGTCAAGCTCGACGTCCTCTGCTGGTATCCCGGCGAGAAGGAACCGCGCCGTCCCGTCGGTCTCGGCGTGATGGACGTCCTCACCGGCAACATCATCGACTTCACGCTCGTTCCGGCCCAGGAGCGCGAGGACGGCACGGTGAGCGGGCTGCAGGGCTTCTGGGCGCGCTACGTCTGGGCGAACCTCTTCTGCGGCATCGGCGTGGATCCGACGAACGGTGTGATCGCGCTCCTCGAGCACGGCTCGGCTGGTCTCTCCGAAGACGAGGCCAAGCGCATCAACGAGATCCTCGGGCGGCGCGATGACAACGGCATGTGGCTCACCGTGGAGCGGTCCAGCACGAGCGGTGCACCGCTTCTGAAAGGCCTTTTCCAGGAGCGTGGCAGAGGCCGTCCGACGCACAAGGCGATGCTCGAGGCGACGTGGAACCTCCTTCACAACGAGCTGGCGATGCTCAACGCGCCGAGCGGCAAGGACTGGGACAACGCGCCCCAGGGGACGGGCTGGACGAGCGAGGACAAGGCGCTCATCAAGGCGGCGTCGGAGATCCTGGCGCAGGGATGCCCGGACGCGATCGAGATCCTGCATCAGGCGCAGACGTATGCGCAGAGCTATGACCAGCTCAACAAGGCCGTCGGCCGTGCGATCGCCGTGATGAACACGCGCAAGGACCACAACATCAAGGACTGGGTCGAGTGCGGTTTCGTCAATCACGTGGTCGAGATGGGCGGGTCGGTCGTTCCGCTCTCCGAGGCGGCGCGCAGCTTCGCCGGGGACGATCCCGATCTGCGCGAGATGTTCCTCGCGAAGATGGGTCCGAAGGCCCGGTGCGTGAAGATGTCCCCGCTCGAGGCGTGGAACAGCCGGGGCGGCGGCAAGGGCCTGAAGCGCTTCTCGCCGTTCGTGGCGACGAGGATCCTCGGGCCGGAGCTCGCGCAGCGCGTGACGGTCACGGCGGAGGGTCAGTTCAAGGCGAAGGACCATTTCAGCGGCAAGGGTCTCCTCTACTCGGGCATCATCCGCCAGGAGGACGGGACGCTGCTGCACCTCGGCAAGGGCGAGACGGTCGACGTGTGGGTGAATCCCGTGCGCATCGACTGGGCGCTCGTCTGCAAGCCCGACGGCGTCTTCCTGGGGCTTGCCAAGTACATGGCACCGACCGTCTTCGGCAATCAGGTCAAGGGCGGCAACCTCGGCGAGCTCGCACTCGCCCGCAGCGAGCAGAAGGCCCGCGCGAATGTCGTCGCCGGGGCGCGTCTCATGCGCGAGACCGAGCGCCGGGCGGACAACGCCCGCGTTCTCGCCCGGGCCGCGGCCGCACCGTCCAGGGCGGCGCAGAGCCAGTTCGAAGACCTCGCCGGCGAAGGCCCGGTGGAATTGGGGGATCTGTGATGATTGATACGAAGAAGAAGGAGTTCATCAAGCACCTGTACGACATGGCCGGCTCCCGGTTTGTGGTCGATGTGTTCGGCGATGTCGTCGGCATGTTCGCGGCATCCCTTGAGAAGCCGTTTACGAATCACGCCGAAGAGTGCGAGAAGCGCTATATGAGCCTCGTCGGCAACTACACGAAGGCGGAGGCGGCGCACCTGCCGGTGCTCCTCGGCATCCTCGTCCAGGCGCTCGAGGAGAAGCGCGAGAGCTTCCTCGGTCCTGTCCTCGAGGAGATCGGCGCGGCCAACACGCGGAACGGGCAGTTCCTCACGCCAGCGTCGATCGCAAATGTCTGCGGTCGAATCTGCGCCGGCGGGATAGACCACAAGCCCGGCGAGGTCGTCAAGGTCTCCGATCCGGCCTGCGGTTGCGGAGTGCTTCTCATCTCGCAGGGCGAGGAGATGCTCAAGGCGGGCATTCCGCAGCGTGACATCTTCCTCGTCGGCGGAGACATCGATCTCCGCGGATGCGACAGCACCTTCGTCGAGCTGACCTTGCTCGGCTATGCCGCTCGCATCGATCATCAGAACGCGATGACGATGCAGGACATCTCCCGCCCGCGCTTCACGCCCGGCTTCTATCTTCACGGCACGCAATGGAGGCTCAAATGATTGACATCGCAAAATACGAGACCTATCTCAAGGACAGCCACAAGGCATCTACCACGATTTCGTCCTATGTCTTTGCTCTAAGGCAGCTTGAGAAACTCTATGGTGATTTTACGCCAAAGAATCTCCGTCTATACAAGGCCTATCTGATCGAGAATTTCCATCCTAAGACTGTCAATTTGCGCATTCTAGCCGTTAACTCGTATGCGAAGATGATCGGCAAGTCTAAACTGGTGATGCCGCAGATCAAGCTGCAGCAGAAGCAGTTTCTGGAGAATGTCATCAGCGATGCGGATTACACCTTTTTTAAGAACAAGCTCAACAACGACAAGGAGAGGTTCTGGTACTTCGTAGTGCGTTTCTTCGGCGCTACCGGAGCACGCATCAGCGAGCTCGTGCAATTCAAGGCCGAGCACATTTCGGCCGGATACATTGACATCTACTCAAAGGGCGGGAAGGTGCGTCGGATTTACATTCCGGCCGCACTCAAGCAGGAGACGCTCGCATGGCTCGAGTCCATCGGGCGTAGCAGCGGGTATCTTTTCGTCAATCGTTCTGGAGAGCGGATGTCTCATCGCGGCATCGCAGCGCAGCTGAAGAATCTCGCGATCAAGTACAAGCTAAACCCGGATGTTGTTTATCCGCATTCGTTTCGCCACCGTTTTGCCAAGAACTTCCTGGAGAAGTTCAACGACATCTCGCTCCTGGCGGACCTCATGGGGCATGAGAGTATTGAGACGACGCGCATCTACCTTCGCCGCACCAGTACCGAGCAGCAGGAGATTGTCGATCGGATCGTTACCTGGTGATGTCATGATCAAGGTCGACTATACGGGTTTGGAGATTGACCGAAATTCGCCTGAGTACAGGCGGGGACTTCGGCAGCTGAAGCTAAATCATCTCCAGTGCGCTCTCGTTCGAAACCGCGAAAACCATCCGTATGTCTGTAAGCAGTGCGGTCACGCCGTGGCATACGCTCAGAAGAAAGGCGCTGCTAGGTGTGGGCTGTGCAGAGATTGCATGACGGAGAAATATCGCGAGTATCAAAGGGAGTATCAGAAGGAGTATCAAAGGAGTCGAAGACTAAAGAATCTCAGTCAGTCAAACAAGGGAAGGTAGGGTCATCACATGGTGAAATCACGCGAGAAACCAATCGCCGCAAATGTTGGCGACATGGTGGCGGAGGCCATGGCCGCCGCCGGGATGATGCTTTGCGACCCGGCATGTCGCATCAGCTGCGAGACCGACGGCGTCTTCCTGGGGCTTGCAAAGTACATGGCCCCGACCGTGTTCGGCAACCAGGTCAAGGGCGGCAACCTCGGCGAGCTGGCCCTCGCCCGCAGCGAGCAGAAGGCCCGCGCGAACGTCGTCGCCGGGGCGCGTCTCATGCGCGAGACCGAGCGCCGGGCGGACAACGCCCGCGTCCTCGCCCAGGCTGCTGCCGCACCGTCCAGGGCGGCGCAGAGTCAGTTCGAAGACCTCGCCGGCGAAGGCCCGGTGGAATTGGGGGATCTGTGATGAAGATCTACGCCATTCTCGAATGGGACATCAAGGAGCGTGCGTTCCGGCTGATCGAGGCCGACGTGACCGCGCGGGCGAAGCGCATCATGAACCAGCGGTTCAAGGTGCTGTGTGCCCGATTCCCGAACAACTCATTCCGCCTGGTGGATGCGGATGCGACGAATATCGAGCAGCGGATCGTCCACCGCGACGCGCTGACGGCTATGAGGCTGGCGGAGGA
>CAMEZU010000184.1 GCA_945947925.1 uncultured Verrucomicrobiota bacterium | reverse complement strand
CGACAACCACCTTGGCAAGGTGGCACTCTACCAACTGAGTTAAGCTCGCATTACCGAAAACGGGACATAGTATATCATACTTCCCACCAGGATCGCAAGGGGGAAAATTAAAAAATATTCTGTCCGCAGACGATGATACAAGAGGGCCATGAAACACGCACTGCTTTTCGTCCTTTTCCTGACCAGACTGCAGAACGGGGCGTGACGCAGCTCCGCAAGCAGGCCGCGCGCCGACGGATCACTCCCCGGCCCTGACGGACAGGATATCCTTCGCGCCGAGGAGGACCATCACCAGACGGTCCACGCCCAGGGCGACGCCGGCGGCGCTGCCGATCTGCGGCAGGCAGGCGAAGAAGTCCTCATCCAGCGGATAGTCCGACTCGCCGAGCTCCCGGCGCTCGGCCTTCGCCTGCGCGAAGCGGCGGCGCTGCTCGTCCTCGTCGCAGAGCTCCGTGAAGCAGTTCGCGAGCTCCATGCCGTCCCAGTAGAACTCCCAGCGCTCGGCGTAGGAAGAACCGTCCGCGCCCTTGACGATGCGCGCGAGCGAAGCGGCCTGCACGGGATAATCCATCAGGAAGACGCCGCCGCCGAGCTCCTTGAGCTTCGGTTCGATCACGGTCGCCATGTCGAAGTCAAACCGGTCCTGGTTCCACCCGGTCCACGGATCCCAGCCGGCATACTGCAGGTACGCGTCGCGGACCCGGATCTCGCCGAGCTTCGCGGCGTCGGTCTCAAGTCTCGAGTCCTGTTGCGATGACAGGAGACGCGAGACGAGAGACGCGAGGTCGTCCTTGATATCAAGGTAGGTCGCGTTCCGGCGATACCATTCGATCATCGTGAACTCGGGGTTGTGGCGGGAGCCGCGTTCGCCTTCGCGGAAACAGGGGCCGATCTGGTAGATCCGGTCGAGTCCTGCGGCGAGGAGCTTCTTCATCTGCAGCTCCGGCGAAGCCCGCAGGTAGCTCACGTCGCGTAGGGGCGGCGTCCCCGCCTCCCCTACGGAGGGAACGGGGAAGGGAATGTCCAGGACAGGCGGGCAGTCGATGTGGCATTCGGGGGCGGGGGCCGCGATGCGGACGGGCGTCTCGACCTCGAGGAAGTCCCGTTCGTCGAAGAACCGGCGGATGCCGCGCACGATGTCCGCGCGGCGTTTCAGGAGCTCGGGATTCATCGCCTTACTCGAACCTCGCGAAATACTTGCCGAGGTACTTGGCCATGCGCGTCTCAAGCCACGGCGTCACCTTCCAGTAGTCGCGGAGGTTCAGGTATTCGCTGACGGGACCGGGCTGGCCGGGCTTCACGCCGTACTCGCACTTGAGGAGGATGTTGCGGGCGGTCGCCTCGCTGGAGACGAATTCGATCACCTGGGTGCGGAAGCCGAGGATGCGCAGGATCATCGCGCGGAAGGAGTCCGTCAGGATGTCGCAGAGGCGCTCGCGGAGGATCGACTGGCGGAGGAGTCCGCCGAACGTTCCGGCCGCGCCCTCGTTTCCGCCGCCCAGCGCCGAAAGGCTCTTCTGGAGCTCGTGCTGGCAGCACGGGGCGGAGAGGATGTAGCGAGCCTTCCACTCGACGCCCTTCGCCAGGGCCTCGTCCGTCGCCGTATCGCACGCGCGGAGCGAGATGACCATGTCGGCCTTCTCCAGCTGATAGGACGCGAGGTCGGATTCGACGAAGAGGACCTTGTCCGCGACGTCGAGCTGCTGCGCCATCTTCTGCGCGGCGGCGATGACGTCATTGCGGCGGTCGATGCCGATGACCTTCACGTCCCCGTAGCCCAGCGTCTGCGTGAGGTAGAAGTAGAGCGACAGCGTGAGGTAGGCCTTGCCGCAGCCGCAGTCGACCACGGTGAAGGAGGCCTCCTTCCTGTCGCCGAGCACGTCCTTCACGACCTTGAGGAACTCGTTGACCTGGTCGTACTTGCCGCGCATCGAGGCGCGGACCTTGCCCTCGCCGTCGGCGAGGCCGATCGTGCGCAGGAGCGCAGCGGACTCGAAGGAGGTGAGCGGCAGGTTCTTGACGCGATCGTGCGGCTTGACGACGACGGCGCGGTCCATCTCGGCCGAGCGCGTCACCATCACGTGGCCCTTCTTCGTGACGCGCATGTGGAGGTCGCCCGTCGCCGTCATCAGATGAAGGTCGCGTGCGCCACGCTGGTTGATGATCTCCTCGAGACCCTCGGCGGCGGCCTGGGCGCTGAAGTTCTTCACCTGGACCTGTCCGTCGTCGGTCATCTCGGCCTGAAACTTCTTCTCGCCGCCGATCTCGACCGGACGCATGGCGATCTTGAACGTCTTGCCGTTGCGGCGCACCGACTGGACAATCTTCATGAAGCCCTCGCCCAGCACGCGGGCGCGGATCTCTTCCTTCAGCTTGGGATCGAGTTCGAATCTTTCCATGGCCACATGATATCAAAAGTACGGTAACGACGGAGGGGCGGCGCACTTACTGGTGGCGGCGCTGCTGGCGGGTCGGGGTCGGGGGATCGATGATCTCCGGCTCGAAGACCTTCCGCTTCTGCTCGCTCTGGCGGCGGATCATCCACATCTGGACAATGCTCATGACCTGCGAGAGCGTCCAGTAGAGGGACAGCGCAGCGGCAAAGTTGTAGAACATCCAGAGCATCATGAGCGGCATCACGATCTGCATCATGCGCTGCTGGCTCGCATCGCCGGCGGTCGGCGTGAGCTTCGACTGGAGATACATCGTCGCCGCCATCAGGATCGGCAGGATGTTAAGTCCGCCGAACGGGAACCACGAGGCGAAGAGCCCTTCCGGCTCGGCGAGGTCGGCAATCCAGAGGAAGCTTGCGTGACGCAGCTCGACCGAGGCACCGAGCACCTTGTAGAGCGCGAAGAACACGGGAATCTGGACCAGCATCGGGAGGCACGAGCTCAGCGGATTCACCTTCTTCTCGCGATAGAGCGCGAAGGTCTCCTGCTGGAGGCGCTGCGGATTGTCCTTGAACTTCGCCTGCAGTTCCTTGAGGAGAGGCTGGATCTCCTGCATCTTCTTCATACCCTCGGTCGACTTGCGCGTGAGCGGCCAGAAGACCAGCCGGACGAGGACCGTGAGCAGGATGATGGCGACGCCGTAGTTCGGGATCACGGCATGGAAGAGGTTCAGGAGCTTGACGACCGGATAGCAGAGCCAGCGCCACCAGCCGAATTCCATCACGTCCTTCATCCCCTTGTCCCACAGGAGAGCCTGCTTCTTCGGGCCGATGAAGAACTCGGTCGTGCGGGCCTCGACGCCGTCGGAGAAGGAGACCGTCGCCGACACGCTGTCCGCGACGTAGAGCTCGCTGTCCATCTTGCGGCCGACCTCGGCCGTGAAGCCGGCGTTGCCCTGGCTCGACTTGACGAGCGCCGTCACGAAGAAGCGGTTCTTGAGGGCGATCCAGTCCTGGGCGCCGGCGATTTCGGCGCGGGAGAACTCGGGCGCGTCGGGCCGGACCTTCGCGGCACCGCAGCTGCAGCCGCCGCCGACCGCACCGGTCAGGAGCGGCTTGAGGACGGAGTCGTCGTCGTCATGGTGGACGACCTCGCCGCCCTTGCCGTCCGCCTTCCAGCTGTCCACGGCCAAGGTCTCGTTGTCCTTGCTGCGGCGCACGAGGCCGAGCGAGAGTCCGTTCGCGCCGGTCGCGCGGCAACCCTCCGCAAAGGTCTCCTCGAGCTTCAGGCCGTAGTTCGCGTCAAGCGAGTAGGTGCGCGTCACGCCGCCGGCGACGAAGGACAGGGCCTTCGTCTCCTCGTTCGTCGAAACCGCAAAGACCGTCGCCTCGTCGACGCCCGGCACGCCCGTCAGGCGGCCGAGCGGAACGTCAAAGGCCATCGTCACCGCAGGATTGTCCTCAGACACCTCGCCCAGGTTCTGCGCAAAGGCCTTCAGCGTTGCCTTCGTGACGACGGCGCCCACGGGGGAGATTTCCAGACGCAGCGCGTCGTTCTCCAGGACGACCGGCGGCAGCACGGGGATTTCGCGCGCCGGCGCAGGCTCCGCGGCGACCGTGGCCGCCGCATTGGTGGCCGCCGGCTCCGCGGCCGTCATCACGGCCTCGGCCTTCGCCCCGGCAGCAGCTTCCGTCGTCTCCACCGCGTTCGTCTCGGCAGCGGCCTCCGATGTCTCCGCCTCCGCCTGCTCGGCAGTCTCCGGCTGCGGCCGCGAGGCAAAGAACAGGCACCAGACGAGACCGAGTCCCAGGATCAGGGAAATGAGTTTTTCTGTCTTGTTCATCTTCTTGCTATTCCTTCGTATTGAAATCGTTCTTCCACCGGCCCCTGGGCGGCACCGGGTCATAGCCGCTCGCGCCGAACGGATGGCAGCGAAGCAGGCGCCACGGGCCCAGCAGCGTCCCCTTCAGCGCCCCGTGGACCTCGACCGCCTCGATCATG
>CAMEZU010000183.1 GCA_945947925.1 uncultured Verrucomicrobiota bacterium | reverse complement strand
TTCCTTGATTCCCATTGGGAACCCATCACCGAATGATTATCACAAGGCCCCTCACCTTGGCACATTCATAGGCGCCGATGCAGATTCTTCCGTTCGTCACGCGCGGACGTCCCGCGAGATCCGTAAATCCATCTGCGTTCCAACCGTCCGGAACAACGCCAGCCTTGATCAGCGGGCTCTCCGATGCCGGCGTATAATCCCCCGCTCCGGAATCCATGAAGAACGTCGCCACCGTTCCAATCACGCACGTGTCGTTGAACTTCGCTTCGTCATCCGTCGCGCAATGATCGACCGTTCCTTCCGACACAATCGCCGAGTGCGCAAAGACGAACTCGCCGCCGACTTCCCAGACACCGCCCGTCTGGCAATTCGCGACCACGCAATTCCGTGCCACGGCGCCGGACTTCACCCAGATGCCGCCCGCGACGGACGCCGAACAATCGACCACCGTGCAGTTGACCGCAGACGCGACATTGCCAGCGAGATAGATTCCGCCGGCAGACTTTTTGGCCGTGGTGTTCTTTGGATCCGCGCCCGACGAGATGTTCTTCCTCGTCGAGAGCGTGTGCGCGTTCTTGACGAGCGTGTTCTCTACACGGCCTTTCTCAACAAAAACGCCGACGCCGTATTCATTCATCCAGCCGGAGTCGGCTCCGAGCGCCTGCGCCCCGTCGATCACGCAATGCGTCAACAACGCATTCGTGCCGTTCAGATACACAGAGCCACGGCCATTGTTGCCGCTGAGCGACGCTGCTTTGAGGACGCAGTTGGACACCGTGCCGCCCGTCATCGCGAGGTTCGCTCCCTCACTACTACTACAGCCGTTTGAAATCACCACATTCGCGACAAAGGACTCGTCGCCGGACAACGATAGCGTCCGGTACTGCTTGTTGCTACGATCGGCATAGAGGACGACATCCTCCGGCTTTCCGGTCTGCCCGACGACCGAGACCTTCGCCGGCAATACCAGCTCCTTGGACAACGGATACTCGCCTTTGGAGAGAACGATCTTTCCGTTGAAGTAATTCCAAAGCGAATTCGTCATTTCTCCGACATAGTCGTCCGTCGGCCCCACCGTGCGCTCCAGTACAAGATTTCCGGTATATACGGCGCCCAACTGGTTGGTTTGGGTCGTCTCACCGTCCGTCGCGACGACATACACGGTGTACGCATTGTCCGCTGTTACATCTGAAATCGTCCCCGTCGCCGTCTCGTGCGCGGCGACGTTCGTTCCAATCACCTTCGAAAGCGGATCGCCGCCGTTGATGTTCTGGGCGTAAGCCGTTATCGACGAAGCCGTGGCCATAGCCATTGTGGCACTCACATCGATTCCAGCCGAGCTCCCAGTCGCCGTGCAGTCTCCAAGATTGAGTTCCTCAACGTAATAGTACTCAAGCTCATGGAATTCAATGCAGTCCGTGCGGCCGTTGAGCTCCGTGCAGGAAAACCGGTAGTTCTTATAGGCATGCGTATTGACGATCTTGTACAGGCGAACCTCGGCCGCAGACCATCCCGTCACACCGGTACGCGTATCCAACACCGTCCAGGTCTTGTTAGCACCCTCGTCATCGGACCCCTCAAGTGTCCAATCCTTTGGTCCGCGAGGCGTCGGTGCTCCAGAACCGACGCCGGCCGCACGGATGCTGTACGCGTTCACCACAGTCGGCATATTAAAAGCATAATCGACATACATGCCGGGATAGGTCGTGTTGTACGGGCACAACGCGCGTTTCTGCGTACTATCCCACGAGTTGTCGAACGCCCCGAGCATCGTATAGCTATAGTAAACCCCGGCGTCCGAACTCGCCGTACCGGCCCCGTCCGTCGTGAGGTCCACATACGTCTTCCCGCCGATCGTCACATCGGCAAGGGCCGCACTTCCGAACAGACAAACCGCTCCCAGCAGTCCGGCAGACACCGATCCCGCGATGAGACGCGAACACGAAACCACGCCCCAGACGGCCGGCCTCATCATCCTAAAGCACTTCACGACATGTGACATTTCATCATTCCTTTCGCTTTGCCCGCGGCCTCAGCGGCGTCTGGTCTTCTTGTCGGACGTCATCACGTAGACCTGGTTGTCGCCGACCGGCGTGTGGCCGTGGCGCGAGCCCTGCACCCAGGTGATCGACTTAGGACTCTTGATCGCGTTGTAGAAAAGCGCAAGACCCGAGGGCGGGCAGGTGTAGTCGCCGAGACCTGCGCGCGTGATCTCCACGCGGCACTTCGCGCGGGCGATGTGGCTCACGGCGTCGTAGTAGCCGAGGCCCGGCGCCCAGGGGATGTGCCACGGACCGCGAATGCGCGTTCCGTCGACGAAGCCCCAGTTGCAGCCCCAGGTGATGAAGGGACGCGCCAGCGTGACGTCCTTGTCGAGTCCGGCCGCCCAGCTCGTCTGCAGCCCGCCCTGGCTGCCGCCTTCGACGATCAGGTCCTTGCCGTTCTATTCGCCCCGCGTCTTCATGAACTCGAGCGCGCGCAGGACGCGCAGCGCCATCCCGTGGAAATACGCGGTGTCGGGATCGGCGTTCTCCTCCTTCGAGAACGCGTACTGCTGTCCCTTCGGCGAGATCTTCGAGAAGAAGTCGTTGTAGTAGCCGCGATGTCTGCCGAGGTCATATCCGTGGGCGTTGACGTCGAAATAGATCTCGCCCTTCTGCACCGGCCAGTCCGGCGGCTGCTGGACACCGGTACCATACCCCTGGAAATGGATCCGCGCCACGCAGCTCTTCGCCTTGGCGTCCGCCGGCACCATCAGATAGCCGGTGACGGGACGCGGCCCCGCACAGTCGACGGTGACGGCATAGACCTTGGTCTCGGCGGTCGAACGGACCTCCTTGACGTCCGCCTTGAGCGGAACCTTCTTCAACTCGGCCTTCTGCTTCGTCCAATAGGCGTCGAAATCCTTCGGCTCGGGCTTCTCGAGGGCGATCTTATCCACATCCGCACCCGCGCCGCCGTCGAAGAAGACGCTGTTATCGTTATCCCAGCCCTCGTTGCCCGGGGTACGCCCGCCCCTGCGGATCCAGTATCCGCCGCAACCGCCGACGACGTGCGCCTGCAGACGCACGAAGCCCGCGCGCTCGAGCCGCGTCGTCACGACACAGGTGACGCCGATCCGGAGCTTGCTCTCGCCCTTCTCCACCTTGCCGTCGTCGCCGGTGCGTTCCCAACGGACACGGTACCGGTCGTTCGTCGGCACGGCGTCAAGGCCGTCCGTCCGGAGCGTGAAGACGATCGGCTCGCCGACCTTGTAGCCGACGGGATTCTCCTTGTCGGTGCAGCCCTTGAGCTGCACCTTGTCGAAAGGCGTCGCGGCCGCGAAGACGGACGCGGACAGCAGGCAGATGCCGGCGTTGACGATCCAGGTTCTCAGTTTGATTCTCTTCATTTCGATTCTCCTAACATGATGGCGCGGAACGCGGCGGCCAGAACCAGAGATGAGATCATCTTACCTTCCTTTCCCCTTGAATCATACGGTTGTCAGTCCTCGCAGAAGAGCTCGAACACGGCGGAATCGTAGTCGTCCGTCCCGAGACAGATCGGAAGCCCGAGCTTCATCAGCGCCTCGCCGGAGACCGGCGCGACGCCGTCGGCCATCTCGGCGCGATAGGCGTCGGGACGCTTCAGCAGCTTCGAATGGGCCCAGGACTTCGGCCACGTGTTGAGCTCGCGCAGACGGTACTTCTTCGCCGGGTCGAGACCCTGGAGATGAAGCGGCGGGACGTAGTTCTGCTGCATGCGGCGGGAGAGTCCGTAGACGAACACCACCGCATTCCGCTTCGCCTCGTCGACGTACATGAGCGACGCGTAGTCGCGCTCGTAGGGCGAAACCAGACGGTAGAGGTCGCCCTGCTGGATCACCGGACGCAGCCGGCGGTATTCCGCGAGCGCGTTCTTCACCAGCGCAAGTTCGTCCGCGGTCATCTTCTTCGGCTGCATCTCGAGTCCGAGACGTCCGGACGACGCGACGTCACAGCGGAACTTCATCGGGGTCTTGCGTCCCCAGCAGATCGTCACATGGCTCGCCATCGCGCAGGCCGGATAGAACTGCGAGGCGCCCCACTGGATCATCACGCGTTCGCGCGCGTCCGTGTCGTCGGAAGTCCAGAACTCGTCCGCGTATCGGAGCGAACCGTAGTCCATGTGCCCGCCGCCCGAGGCGCACGCCTGCAGATCGACCTTCGGGTACTTCGTCCGCTGCCGGTTCAGGACGTCGTAATAACCCATCGTGTACTCGTAGACGAGGTTGCCCTGATGCGCGGCATCGAGATAAGGAGAACCGAGGTTCATGAAGTCCGCGGTGGCGACCCCCGTCACGGCGGCGAGCGAGGGGAGGGACGCGTAAGCGGCGCCGAGCGGCTGCTGGTTGGCGCCCCGCGCGACAGGCACCGGGACGA